>JAEWLO010000320.1 GCA_023457475.1 Pseudomonadota bacterium
GCCCACGGCGTCCACCACGGTGGAGGTCAGCTGCCCGGACGCCGGGGGCTGGCGGCTGTTCGTTCCGGTCAAAGTGCGGCGCAACCAGACCGTGCTGATCCTCAATCGAGGCATTGCCGCTGGAGAAACGCTGTCGGCGGCCGATATCACCCCTGCAGAGCGTGATGTGGCCCGGATTGCCGGGGCGGCGCTGGCGGACCCGGCCGCGGCTGTGGGCCGCGTGGCACGGCGCACGCTGATTGCGGGCAGCCTGCTGTCGGCCAATGACCTGGTGGCGCAGCGGTTGATCCGGCGCGGTGACAACGTCTCGCTGGTGTCGCGGCGAGGCGGGGTGGAAGTCCGCGTGGCCGGCAAGGCACTCGGCGATGCGGGTGAAAATGAACGTGTTTCGGTGGAAAACCTGTCTTCACGGAAGATCGTGCAGGGTATGGTGGCGGCCAGCGGCGACGTTTTTGTGACGCGCTGAGCAGAAATCCGCGTCCGGACAGGAAATCGTCAAAAAAACCACGAATACCCCTAAAGATGCCGGTCACCGTGCCGTTATCCCTTGTGAACGTACTCCCCAGGATGAACCCATGAGCCAGAAAATCGACGGCACCCTGCAGGCGACTGCCCACCTGCGCAGCATTGCGCCGGGCAACAAGCCCAGCGTCAGCGCCGATTCCCCGGCCCGTCCGGTGGACGCTGCTGCCAGCCTCAAGCTGACCGGTGAGGCCACCAGTCTGCAGGCCATGCAGCGTGAGCTGAGCACGGCTCCGGCGATCGACGCCAACCGTGTGCAGGCCGTGCGCGAGTCGCTGCAGAACGGCACCTACAAGATCAACCCGGAAGCCATCGCCTCGCGCATGCTTGAGCTGGACCAGCAGCTGCAGGGATGAAACTGGCGATGAGCGAGCCATTGCAGCGCCTGAGCGATGCCTTGGACGTCGAGCGTCAGGCATTGGTGGACCATGATGTGCAGGCGCTGATCCGCGCCACCAGCGCCAAGCTGGATGCGCTGCGGATCCTGGAAGGCAGCCCCCCGGTGGGCCAGGCCGAGCGCCTGCAGGAGCTGGCCGAGCGCAACCGCGCCAACGGCGTGCTGCTGGCGCGCCGGCGCCGCGAGGTCAACTGGGCATTGCGCCAGCTGGGTCGCAGCGAGACCGCTTCGGCATACGATGCCAAGGGCCAGTCGAACACGCTGCACCCCCGACGCCCGCTGGCCGTCGCCTGAGCGACCGCGCACGCCGCACGTGCGCCTTTCCTGATCACGGTTATATTGGACGCTGGTTTCCCTGCCTGTCCTGATCGTGCCCACACCCAACACGTTTATCACCGCCCCCTTGCCGCCGCAGTCGGTGCTGCTCGCGTTGTTCGAGCAGATCAACGAAGGCGTTCTGCTGTTCCGCGAAGATGGCAGCATTGCCGTGGCCAATTCTGCCGTGCGCGGCATGCTGGCCCCTGCCGAGCGCGAGGCGGGGCTGGATCCGGCGAAGTGGCTGCGCCAGCTGCTGCCGCTGGATGCATTGGAGCAGGTGCTGGCGCAGGGCCACTGGAATGGCAGCCTGCCCGTAGGTGAGCGGATGGTGATCGCCCATGTCTACCAGCGGGAGGACGCAGGTCAGCGGTACTACCTGGCGCTGTTCCGACGCATTGAAGGGCAGGAAGACTACGAGCGTGAGCTGCAGCAGCGGCATGCGGAACTGCGCCAGGCCTACCTGCGCCTGAACGGTACCCAGGAAAAACTGCTGCAGTCGGAGAAGATGGCCTCCATTGGTCAGCTCGCGGCGGGTGTGGCACATGAGATCAACAACCCGATCGGCTACGTGCACTCCAACCTGGGCAGCCTGCAGGAGTATCTGCGCAGCCTGTTCACGGTGATCGAAGCCTACGAACGGGCGTTGCGCGCTCCGGACCCGAAGGCATTGATCCCGGAAATCGACGACATCCGCAACCGCTTCGACATCGATTTCATCAGCCGCGACCTGCCGCAGCTGATGGCGGAATCGCGCGAGGGCATCGAGCGGGTGACCCGGATTGTGCGCGACCTGAAGGATTTCTCCTACTCGGGCCGTGACGAATCGTGGAAGCTGGTGGACCTGCACGCAGGTCTGGAATCGACGATCAACATCATCTGGAACGAGCTGAAGTACAAGGTGGACCTGAAGCGGGAATTCGGCCAGCTGCCGCTGGTGGAATGCCTGCCGTCCGAGCTCAACCAGGTGTACATGAACCTGCTGCTCAACGCCGGCCACGCGATCGCCGAACGCGGCACGATCACGGTCCGCACGGGCGTGGATGGCGAGCACGTGTGGGTGGAGTTCGAAGATACCGGTGGCGGCATCTCACCGGAACTGCGCCAGCGCATCTTCGACCCGTTCTTCACCACCAAGCCGGTGGGCAGCGGCACCGGCCTGGGCCTGTCGATCTCCTACAGCATCGTCAACAAACACCACGGCCGCATCGACCTGGACAGCACCCCGGGCGTGGGCTCGAAGTTCCGTCTCGTGCTGCCGATCAAGCAGCCGCGGTGATTCTTACGTTCCTGCGAACGGCCTTCGCCTGCTGATCTACGAGCCTAGGTCCGTCGGGTGTGGGTTTGCGGGGTCGCCGTAAACCCATCCATGGGGGCTAAGCGGACGCCATCCATGGCGCCGATTCCC
>JAEWLO010000321.1 GCA_023457475.1 Pseudomonadota bacterium
ATCCGTTCCACCGCCGCAAGCGCGGCGGGGTCGAGCGTGCCCTGTGGGGCGGCGGCAGGCGGTGCAGCCGCGTGGACCGGCAGCACCGGAAAAGCGGCGGTCAGCAGTGTCGCCAACAGCAGGCCGCGTCGGGAAACGTGCATGAGGCGCTCCATCGTCCATCGTGGAGCCACTGTGCGTATCGGGCCCCACGCGGACAAGCGGAGTTACACCGGTACCTGCTCAGTATTTATACGGTCCGCCGCCCGCTGCGACCCAGGCCTCCACCGCCTGTGCGACCACGGTCATCGGCATCGCGCCGTTGCCGAGGACCAGATCGTGGAAATCGCGGATGTCGAAGCGCTCGCCCAGCTGCCTGCGTGCGTTCTCGCGCAGTTCCAGCAGGCGCAGGTGGCCCATCTTGTACGAGGTCGCCTGGCCAGGCTGGACCAGATACCGGTTGACCTCCACCCGCACCTCCGGCTCGGTCATGCCGGTCTTCTCCTGCATGTAGGCGACAGCCTGGTTCACCGTCCAGTGCTTGCGGTGCAGGCCGGTGTCCAGCACCAGCCGCACCGAACGGAACATCTCCGCCTGCAGGCGGCCCACGTCGCCGGCCGGGTCGTCGTTGTAGACGCCGGCTTCGGCGACCAGCTGTTCCGCGTACAGTGCCCAGCCTTCGCTGAAGGCGCTGGGATTGAGGCTGCGGCGAAGCATCGGCAGGTGCTCCAGCGTCTGCCCGATGGCGATCTGGAAATGATGTCCCGGCGAGCCCTCGTGGTAGGTGAGGGTGGGCACGCTCCAGCGCGTGTTCGCCTGCATGTCGCCCAGATTGATGAAGAACGTGCCGGGACGGGAGCCGTCCATGGCTGGCGGGTAGTAGTAACCGCCGGGTGACGTCGCCTGCATGTGTGCCGGCACTGGCTTGACCAGCAGCGGCTGCGGCGGCAGCCGGCTGAAGTAGGTCGGCAGCAGCGGATCCAGGTCGCGCAGCCGCTGTTCGATGTCGCCGAGCAGTTCACTGCGTCCGGCATCGCTGTCGGCATAGGTGTAACGCGGGTCGGTGGACAGGGTGCGCACGCGTGCGGCGACGCTGCCGTCGCGCAGGCCGAGTTCGCGCAGCCGCGCGTCCATGGCTTTCTCCAGCCGCGCCACTTCGTCCAGGCCGATACGGTGGATGGCATCCGCGCCGAGGTCGGTGCTGGTATACCAGCGCAATGCGGCATCGTAGTACGCATCGCCCTGCGGCCGCGACCAGATGCCGGTGTTGCCCGGGTGGGTGGCCAGCGCGGCCTCGGTGCGTTCCAGCAGGCGCTGGTAGCCCGGATTGACCGAGGCGGTGACGGCCTGGGTCGCCTGCGCCACCAGCGCGTCGCGTTGCGCGGCGGACAGTGACGGTACCTTTTCCAGCTTGCGCGCGAAGGACTGCACCCACAGGCTGTCGCGGGGTGCCGGGGCAAGCAGGGTGCGGAACTGGTTGGCGGCGCCGGTGAGGGCGACCTCCGGCGGCACGACACCGTGTTCCGCCTGCATGTCGACGTTGTCCACGATCTGGTCGAGCTTGGTGCGCATGGCCTGCAGGCGCGCGATGTACTGGCGGGCGCTGGCGAGGTCGGTGACCGCATGCTGGTTTTCGAAGAACGAAGGCAGGTTGACCGGCAGGCTGAAGAGCTGGTCAACCGCATAGGTGCTGCCGCCGACCGGCAACCAGGCGGCGCTCCACGGCACCGCCATCAGGTCGATCTGTGCCTGGTAGAACCAGCGCGCCAGTCCGTCGCTCAGCTGTTGCTGTGGGTCCAGCGGGGGCCCTTTCCAGGCCTTGAGCGCGGCGAGGCTGTCGGCGAGAAACGTCCGGTTGACATCGCGACGCGGCAGCGAGACATCGGTCAGCTGGCCGGAGGTGTCGCCGGCCGCTCCGCCCTGGATGCCGAGCAGGGTGCGCAGCTCGGGATCGGCGTTGATGGCCGACATCGTCTGTGCGTCGAGCAGGGCATTGAACGCATCGGCCGGCTGGGTGCTGGCAGGCGGAGCCGGCTGGGCGCGCGTGGAGGCTGGCAGCAGGGCCGTTGCAATGGCCAGGCAGAGGTTGAGCAGAGGAACGTTCGAACGCACGGCTTGTTCTCCTGGAACGGGCAGGTACCGAAGCCTACCGTAGAGCCACGCCCCGCGTGGCTTCGCTGTGCCGGAACGAAGAGCAGCCACGCAGGGCGTGGCTCTACGTTTGCGGTACCGGAATCGCTCAGGTCGCGGGGGTACCCACCCCATGGTGTATCACGAACAGACCGTCGGGGTCATAGCGCCGCTTGGCCGCGAGCAGACGTGGGTAATGCGGCCCCCAGAACGCCTGCGGCCAGTCGCGCTGGAAGAAATCGCATTCGGACACATACGTCGGGGCAGAGGCAGGCAGCACCTCGCGCAGCGCGGTGTAAGCGTCCTGCACACGGCGTGCGCCGCGCTCGGCCCGCTTTTCGTTGACCACGCCGCCACTGCCTGCAAACACAGGCCCGCCGGCAGTGCCAATCAAGGCCAGGGCGAAGGCGTCCAGCACGGCCGGATGCATGGCCGTATCGCGCGTTGCGGCAAGCGCGTCCGCCGGCGCACCGAAGAGCCCCTTGTTGCAGTGCAGTTCCACCGGCATGTGGGCGGCCGCCGCGCAGATCGCGGCCGCCGCGCGCGCACGCGCGTCATCCGCGAGCAGCGCACCGGGCATCCACGCCGAGGCGTAGCCGTGCAGGTACCAGCCCACCTGGCCTTGATCTCCCTTCCACAGCATGTGAGTTGCCGGCGCACCCGCACGGGTGTCCTCGGCGATGAACTGCGGTGCGTAGCGCCGGAAGAAGGCCGCGTCCCACATGTGTTCGGCCGGCAGTGCCGACACCTGCAGCGGCTCCAGCACCGCGTGGCCCTGGCGTTGAAGCGCTTCCACAAAGGGGGCCCACACGGCCCTGGCCTGCACTTCCGACAGATCCCGGAACACCATCGAGACCTGCAGGCAGCGTTCGTCGTCGAACCGCAGCTGCTCGCCCCAGTTCGGGTTGCAGAGCGCATCGCGATAGAAGCGCAGCGTCTCCGCCACCATGACCGGCCAGGCGTCCGCATTCAATGCCTGGACCTTCAGCGACACGCCGCCGAAGAAGTCCGGCAGGGCGTGGGTGCGCAGGGTCAGGCGCGTGACCACCGCGAAGCTGCCCGCGCAGCCACCCTTGAGCGCCCAGAACAGTTCCGCGTCCTGATGGGCATTGACGATGCGTACCCGGCCATCGGCCGTCACCACCTCCGCCTCCAGCAGGCTGGCGGCGGCAGTGCCGTGGGCCTTGGAGAAACTGCCGAAACCGCCGCCGGTCACCAGCCCGGTCACGCCCACGGTGGTGCAGCCGCCGCCCTGCACGTAGCGGCCGGCCTGCGTGGTGACCGCGTCGTAGGCGTCGATCCACATCGCGCCGGCACCGAGGCTGACGGCTGGCTGCGCAACGGTTCCGGCCGGGGCACCGGCAGGAACGAAGGCATCGTGCAGATCGGTCTGGTTCATCGCGCGGGTCCACACCAGCAGCGAATCAGGCGCGCACGAGGTTCCGTGATAGCTGTGGCCGCCGCCCTTGACCACCAGCCGCACCCCGTGCTGCCGCGCGAAGTTCACGGCGGCAACAACATCGGCCGGCGTGCGTGCGGCCACCATGCGCGCGCTGGGCTGGGACCGCCACGCGCCGTGGTAGCCGCTGGTCTGGGTCAGGGCCGGCTGGTCACCGACAAAGAAGGGATTGTCGAGCTGCGCCACTGCTTCGGCGCGCTGGTCGGCCGTGCCGAGGAACGGGGAGGCCGGGATCGAGAGCCGTCCTTCGACCTGCCGTGACAGCGCTGCCCAGGCCGCATCGTCGGGCCACCCGGGCGTTCCCGGTCGCACCCAGCGCTCCGGAGTGCCGAGGGGTGCGGCCAGCGCGTCCGCCAGGGGAAGCAGCGGCAGGCCGAGGCCGGCCTTGAGTACATCGCGACGTTGCATGGTCTTCCCCCCAACGGCCTGGTGACTCTCGCACCATAGCGTAGAGCTACGCCCCGCGTGGCTTCGCTGTGCCGGAACGAAGAGCAGCCACGCAGGGCGTGGCTCTACGGTGTGATGGTCCGCACCCCCAGAACGTCACATCGAGAACGTCCGCACCGGTGCAGTTTCATCCGGTTGCGGTATCGAACAGCAGCTTCACGTTCAACACTACGATGATTCCCGCAATCACCCACGCCAGCGTCAACAACCAGCGCGGTGCGACCAGGGTCCCCATCTTCGCCTTGTCGCCGACGAACCGCACCAGCGGGATCACCGCGAACGGCAGCTGCATCGACAGCACCACCTGGCTCAGCACCAGCAGCCGGGCGGTGCCCTGTTCGCCATACAGCGCCGTAACCACCACCACCGGCACGATGGCGATGCCGCGGGTGAGCAGGCGGCGCATCCACGGGGCGATGCGCAGGCGCAGGAAGCCTTCCATCACGATCTGCCCGGCCAGGGTGGCGGTGACGGTGGAGTTGATGCCGGAGGCCAGCAGCGCAACCGCGAACAGCGTGGAGGCCAGTCCCACCCCGAGCATGGGTGCGAGCAGTTCATAGGCTTGTTCGATCTCCTGCACGTCGGTGCGGCCATGGGCGTGGAAGACCGCCGCCGCCAGGATCAGGATCGAGGCATTGATGAACAGTGCCAGCATCAACGCCAGCGTGCTGTCGGTCACCGCCCAGCGCAGCGCCCCGCGACGCCCCGCATCGGTACGCGGATACGCGCGGGTCTGCACGATGGACGAGTGCAGGTACAGATTGTGCGGCATTACCGTCGCTCCGATGATGCCGATCGCCAGGTACAGCGCATGCGGATTCGTGACGACTTCAGCACGCGGGATGAAGCCCCCCAGCACCGCCTGCAGCGGCGGGGCGGCCAGGGCGATCTGCACCGCGAAGCAGGCGAAGATCACCAGCAGCAGCGCGATCACGAAGGCTTCCAGCGCACGGAAGCCGCGATGCATCAGCCACAGCACCAGCACCACATCCACCGCGGTGATGATCGCGCCCACCACCAGCGGCAGGCCGAACAGCAGCTTCAGTGCGATGGCCGTGCCGATCACTTCGGCCAGGTCGCAGGCGATGATGGCGATCTCGCACAGCAGCCACAGGCAGAGATTGACCGGCTTGGAGAAATGGTCGCGGCAGGCCTGAGCGAGGTCGCGGCCGGTGGCGATGCCCAGCCGCGCCGACAGCCCCTGCAGCACGATCGCCATCAGATTGGACAGCAGGATGACCGAAAGCAGCAGATAGCCGAACTGCGCGCCGCCGGCGATGTCGGTGGCCCAGTTGCCAGGATCCATGTAGCCGACCGACACCATGTAGCCCGGGCCGAGGAAGGCCAGCAGGCGGAACCACCAATGGCCGCCCTGTGGCACGACGACGCTGGCGTTCATCTCGCCCAGGCTCGGCGCAGGGGCGGCGTCGTTCCAGGTGGCGCTGGGGGTCGGCGGCGGCGGCGGGGGATTCATGCTTCGAATATAGCAGAGGCTATGTTAGTAAGGCGCTGCAATTACGGTCGGGGCGCTAGCACCTTGGTATGGGCGTACTGAACCCATGCAGGATGGTGCATCGGCGGCGTTGGGCGGACGCTGGAGGCCTTCCCCGCACGCGGAGCGTGACCCATGTCCAGCATCGATTTCGCCGCCTCGACACGACCCCACCACGGCCTGCCGGCACGGCTGATCGTGGCCCTGGCGGCCGCCGCCGGCTTCTCGGTGGCGTCGATCTACTACAGCCAGCCGATGCTGGGCGTGATCAGTAGCGGCCTGAGCAGCAGCGAGGAGGCGACCGGTCTGGTGCCGACCCTGACCCAGCTCGGCTATGCGCTGGGCATCCTGCTGTTGGCCCCGTTGGGCGACCGCTTCGACCGGCGTCGCCTGATCCTGGTGAAGTCGCTGGTGCTGGCGGCGGCCCTGACCTTTGCCGCCATTGCCGGCAACCTGCCCACGCTGCTGTTGGCCAGCCTGCTGGTCGGACTGATGGCGACCGTGGCCCAGGACGTGGTGCCGGCGGCGGCGACGCTGGCCCCGGAGGCGCATCGGGGCGCAGTGGTCGGCAAGGTCATGACCGGCCTGCTGCTGGGCATCCTGCTGTCGCGGGTGGCGAGCGGGCTGGTCGCGCAGTGGCTGGGCTGGCGGGCAATGTTCGGATTGGCGGCCGGAACGGTTGTGCTCATGGCGCTGGCCCTGGCACGCGAGCTGCCGCACATGGCCCCGACCACGAAGCTGGGGTATCCGGCCCTGCTGCGCTCACTGTTCGGCCTGTGGCGCGGGCAGCCGCCGCTGCGTCGTGCGGTGTATGCACAAGGCCTGCTGGCGGTGGGATTCAGCGCCTTCTGGTCCACGCTGGCGGTGATGCTGCACACCCGTTTCCAGTTGGGAAGTGCGGTCGCCGGGTCGTTCGGCATTGCCGGTGCCGCTGGCGCGCTTGCCGCGCCCTTGGCCGGCCGTTGGGCCGATCGCCTGGGCAGCCATGCCGTGGCGCGCCTGGCGATCCTCATCGCACTGGCTGGGTTTGGGATGCTGCTGCTGGATCCGCTGCTGGCGAAGACCGCGCTGCTGCCGTTGCTGGCGGTGAGCGCGGTGGTGTTCGACTTCGGGTTCCAGGCCGCGCTGGTGTCGCACCAGACGCTGGTCTACGGGCTGGCACCGGAAGCGCGCAGCCGGCTCAATGCGCTGCTGTTTACCGGGGTGTTCCTGGGCATGGCCGCCGGCGGCGCGCTGGGCGCGGCGGCGCTTGCGCAGTGGGGGTGGAGCGGGGTTGGCGTTCTGGCGGTGGTCGCGGCGGGTCTGAGTCTGCTGGTCAGGCTGCGCTGACTGCGCTACGCCCAGCGCATCACGAATCGCTGTCCGCCGACCCGTCGTCCAGGCTGATGATGCCGCGCTTGAGCGCCAGGGTGACGGCATGGGTGCGGTCGCGTGCGCCGAGCTTTTCCATGATGTTCTTCATGTGCGCTTTCACGGTCTGCTCGGAGATGCCCATCAGTTCGCCGATGGCCTTGTTCGAGCGGCCGGTGGCGACATGGCCGAGGACCTCGGTTTCGCGCGGCGACAGGCTGTCTTCCACCACGTGCGCGGCAATGCTGGCCGCCAGCGCCGCAGGCACCCCGGCGCGGCGTCCGCTGTGGACGGTGCGGATGGTGTCCACCAGTTCGTGACGCAGCATGTCCTTGAGCAGGTAGCCGCTGGCACCGGCCTGCAGGGCCTTCACCGCCCGCACGTCGCCGCGGTAGGTGGTCAGCACGATGATCCGTGCGCGTGGGTCGTGATGGCGGATCCGGGTGATGGCTTCCACACCGTCCACCCGGGGTAGCTGCAGGTCCATCAGCACGACGTCGGGGCGCAGCGCCAGGTACTGGGCCACGGCCTCTTCGCCGTCGCCGGCCTCGCCAAGCAGGCGCATGTCCGGCTGCAGCCCAAGCAGGGCCGCCAGGCCGTCGCGCAGCAAGGGATGGTCATCCACCACCAGGATGCTGATGGGCGTCAGGGTGGAAGCGGTAATGGTCATGCGGTGTCTCCAGAAACGGTGCGCCGGTGCCAGGGGCGTCGCTCGCGGCGATAGATGCGGGGGCCTGGGAGGAATAGTTCGACTTCCGTACCCGCGTCGCGGCGGGACCACAGGCGCAGCCGCGCGCCGATGCGCTGGGCCCGTTCGCGCATGCCGACCAGGCCCCAGCGGCCCTCGGGCAGGGCATCGGGCAGGCCACTGCCATCGTCGCGCACATGCAGCCGCAGCCCGCGACGGGTGTAGGCCAGTTCCACCTCCACCGAACCGGCGCTTGCATGCTGGAGGGCATTGAGCAACGCCTCGCGGCCGATCAGATAGACCTCTTCGGCCACGTCCTGGCGCAGGGGGCGGGGCGTGCCTTCCACGTTCACGCGCAGGGCGGGGCTCTCTGCCGTGGTGGCGCGCTCGCCGTACACCTGGACCAGCGCCGCCGCCAGGTCCTGTTCGCCGCCACTGCCGTCGCGCAGCAGGCTGACGCGATCCCGGCCATCGGCCAGGGTCTTTTCCGCCTGCTGCATGGCCGCCTCCAGCGCTTCGCGCACGGCGGGGTGGGCGTGGGCGGAGCGACTCACCGCGTGCAGACGCAGGATCAGGCCCTGTGTTCCCTGCAGCAGCGTGTCATGCAGCTCCCTGGCGATACGCTCCCGCTCGGCGTGGCGCTCCTGCAGGCGCGCGCGCACCAGTTGGGTGAGATGACGGCTGCGCAGGCGCACTGCGGTCACGATCACGGCCAGCACGGCCAGCACGACGAGCGCCTTGAACCAGATCGTCTGGTACCAGGTCGGGGCGATCCGGAACCCGCGTGCGGCCGTGGTGGCGCTCCAGACACTGTCCTGGTTGGCGGCCATCACCTCGAAACGGTAGCTACCCGGGGGCAGGTTGGTGAAGAACGCGCGGGTCAGTGCGCCCGCATCCTGCCACTGGTCATCCAGCCCCCGCAGCCGGTAGCGGTAGCGCGTGCGCTCGGGCCGGGTCAGCGAGACCGCCATGTAATCGATCTGCAGTTGATTGGTGCCGGCGGGCAACACCATGCCCTCGTCCAGCGTGCGGCGCTGGTCGGCCCAGGCCACGTCGCCGATCCGCGGTGCCGGTGGCTGCGCGGCAGGTGCGGCGTGCAGCGTGTCCAGCCAGGCCAAGCCCTGGTTGGTGGACAGCCAGAGCAGGCCGTCCGGTGCCAGCACCGCGCTGGGGACGGGGGTGCTCTGTGCGGCGATGCCCGGCATGCCGTCGACGGTATCGAAGAGCCTGGGATTGACCGCGCGACCGGCCAGTGTGGCCGACGCCAGGGTATCGCTGCCGATCCTGACCAGGCCGCGTGCACCGTTCAACCAGGTGCGCTGGTCCGTGTCCTGGACGATGCCGGTAATGCCTTCGAGCAGGCCGGGGCTGCCGGCCGTGGCGGCATGGAAGCGCTGGTCGGGCCCGAGCAGGGCGAGCCCATTCTCGCCGGCGACCCACACCCGCGCGCCGATCATGGCAAGCGCGGTGACGGGGCCCACCTCCAGCCCCTGCGCGCGGCCATAGCGCCGCCACTGGTCGTTTTCCAGCACGCGCAGCTCCCCATCGGGGAAGCCCATCAGCAGTTGTCCCTGCGGACCCAGGGCCAGGCTCGAGCAGGCCTGGCGTGGCAGACGCGGGTCCTGTCGCCACTGCCCTTTCCAGTAATGAAGGATCTGGTCCACGCCGTGGCAGAACCAGGCCTCGTCCGCCGACACCGGCACCGTGGCACGCAGGTCGTGCAGGCGCGCGCGATCCACGCGCACGTTCTGTTCGATCGCGCCGTGACGAAGACGGATCCCCTCGTCGCCCAGCAGCCAGAGCGGCTGGGCACCGCGCATGGCGGCCCGCTTCCAGTCTGCCATCGGCTCCGGCAGCAGGATCCGGCGCAGCGCGTGCGGCTGCAGGTCCTCGCCATACCCGAACACGCTGCCGTCGGGCGCGCGGTACAGGGTGCGCAGGGGATCGGCAGGCCCCGGCAGCGACAAGGCGCGGACGTCGTGTTCGCGGAAGCGGTTCAACCCCAGGTTCGTGCCCACCCAGAGGTTGTGTTCGCGGTCCTGCAGGACGGGCACGGCGGTGGTCGAGGTCAGCCCCTGCGCGACGTCGAAGCGTTCGACCCGAGGGGACTTGTCGGTCTCCAGGGTGATCCGGAAGATGCCGCCATTGGCGACCAGACTGCCCCACAGGCTGCCGTCGCCGGCGAAACGCAGCCGCGCTGCGCGCAAGCCGGGCAGCAGGCCGGCCCGGCGTTGTGCTTCAGGGAGCAGACCGTGTGCGTTGGCGACCGGCATGACGCCACGTTGGCGGTCTGCCAGCCACAGCTCGCCGTTCGCGCGCAGCGCCAGGGTGGACAGGCGCGACACCGGCAGCGGCAGTGCCTCGAAACGGGGACTGTGCGGTGAAAGACGCCAGAGTTGACCGCCGGCCAGCAGCCACAGCGTGCCGTGGCGGTCGCGCACCGCCCAATGTGCGGGAACGTCGCCGATGCCCATTGCTGCCGTGGGCCGCTGCCAGCGTGTGCCGTCGAACCAGCGGAGGCCGCCATCGGCGGCGGCCCAGAGCGTGCCGCTGGCATCGCGCTCGAGGTGCGGTATCAGGCCCGGCGGCACGCCCTGCGCCGCCTGGTAATGATCGACGCGTCCATCCGGCGACCAGCGCGTGATGCCTGCGTTGTAGTACGCGATCCAGAGCGTGCCATCTTCATCGAGATGCAGCGTGGTCATGTTGGACGAAGGAAACCGCGCGCCCTTGGGGGCGTCCTGGCGCGAGAACCTGCGGCCGTCGAAGCGGTAAAGTCCCGATCCGGTTGCCAGCAGCAGGCTGCCATCGCCGCGTTCGGCCAGATCCCAGATATCACCCGGTGCGCCCTGGCCGACCAGCCACGCGCTGTGCTGGAACGCCGACAGGTCCTGTGCCGACGACCACGGCGACCACCCGAGCAGACACAGCAGCAGCATTC
>JAEWLO010000322.1 GCA_023457475.1 Pseudomonadota bacterium
CCCTGCACGCGCAGCGCCGGGGTGCCGATGCGCCAGCCGCCCGCTTCATCGCGCCATCCCAGCAGACTGCCGGCCAGACGTACGTCGTGGCGCACGCCGAAGCCGGACGGCCAGTCGAACTGCATCACCCGGCCGGGCTGAAGGTCCAGGCGGAAGCCGTCTCCGTCGCCCCGCAGATGTCCACCCACGCCGCTCAGGCCGGGCGCATGGCCAGCGGCGGCGAAGCGGATCTCATCCAGGTCGCCCTCGAAGCTGAGCGCCCCGTCGCGTTCGCCGGTCACCCGCACCCGGCTCAGACGCACCTGCGGGGCCGCATCGCGCAGCCAGCCGCGCAGACCGGGGTCTATTCGGTCGGTGAGCGCCAGCCCGCGAAGCAGGACGGTAGCGTCGATGTTGTCGCCGGCCAGCGCCAGATGCTCGCCGCCAGCAACCAGCAGCCCGTCCAGGATCTGCTCGGTGCCATCCATGCCAATCCGCAGGCGCGACGCGTCCGCGCGCCAACCGCCGCTGACCCAGCGCCAGCGCGCGCGCAGCTCCAGCGTGTCCAGCTGCATCTGCGGGCGTTCCCCGCCCGCCAGCGCGGCACCCTGCACCTGCACGTCATGCAGATCCGCGTCGGTGGTGATCATGACCAGGCGCGAATCGCGCACGTCCACCCACGCGTTGAGTTCGCCGGTGCCCTGTTGCAGACGTGCACCGCCGAACTGCAGCAGCGGTGCCCACGCCTTGAAGTCGGCCGGGTCCGCGCCGAGCCAGACCTGCCCGTCACCGTGGCGGCGCTCGAAATCGAGCACGGCCGTCAGCGGTTGCGCGCCGATATCGGCCCAGGCACGCGCGCCAACGCGCAGACGCTGCCCATTCACGCGCATGCGCAGATCGATGCGCGGCAGCACCGCGTGCAGCTTCAGTGAGGGCGCATCCACGGTAAGCCGGCCCCCGATGACCTGGAGCTCGCCCAGGCGGCGCAGCGCCTCGAGCGGGTCGCCACCGTTCGACTCCGGCAGCCCCTGCACCGACCAGCGACCGTCGTCGGCCCGCTGCAGGGTCAGCGCGAGCCCGCGCAGCCGCAATTCGGTCAGCGATTGCCCCGGCAGCAACCCGGCGTAGAGCGAGACCAGCACCTCGGCCTCGCCGACGCGCAGCCCCTCGCCCTCACCGATGCGCAACCCCTGCAGGGCCAGCAGCGGCCCGCGCCGGGTCCAGCGGGTGTCCAGCGCATCGAAGCGCACCGGTTGGCCGGCACGCGCGCTCAACCACGCCGCCACCTTGTCCGGATGGCGCTCGGCCAGCGGCAACAGCTGGCTGAGCGTTCCCACGAGCAACGCCACGCCCACCAGCACTACGGCCAGTGTGTAGACGGCATGGCGGCGGATCCTTCGCAGCCGCAATCGCAGCGGCGTGGTCATCGCGCCCGGTGGTCAGAGCAGGACGACATCGAACTGCTCCTGCAGATACTGTTCGTCGGCCTGGAAGCGGATCGACTTGCCCAGGAACTCCTCCAGCTCGGCCACCGCCGACGACTCCTCGTCGGTGATGCGGGCCACTACTTTGCTGGAAGCGATGACCAGCAGGCGCGCCGCGTCGAACTGGCGCACCGCGCGGGTGATTTCACGGAAGATTTCGTAGGTGACCGTTTCGGCGGTCTTGATCGAGCCGCGCCCGCTGCATTCCGGGCAGGGCTCGGACAGCTGCCTTTCCAGGCTTTCCACCGTGCGCTTGCGGGTCATTTCGACCAGACCCAACGGCGAGAACTCATAGACCGTGGTCTTGGCATGGTCGCGCGCCAGCGCCTTCTCCAGTGTGCGCAGCACCTGGCGCCGATGCTCGGCGTCGTCCATGTCGATGAAGTCGATGATGATGATACCGCCCAGATTGCGCAGCCGAAGCTGGCGCGCCACGGCCTGCGCCGCTTCCAGGTTGGTGCGGAACACGGTTTCTTCCAGGTTGCGCTGGCCGAGGAACGAACCGGTGTTCACGTCGATGGTGGTCATCGCCTCGGTCTGGTCGATCACCAGGTAGCCGCCCGACTTCAGCGGTACCTGCTTGTCCAGCGCGCGGCCGATTTCGTCTTCCACCCCGAACATGTCGAAGATCGGGCGGTCGCCGCTGTACAACTCCAGCTTCTCGGCCAGCACCGGCATGTACTTGGCCACGAAGGCCTGCAGCTGGGCGAAGGTTTCCTTGGAATCCACCTTCACCTTGTCCACGTCCTTGCGGATCAGGTCGCGCACCGAGCGCAGCGGCAGGCTGAGGTCTTCATAGATCACGCTGCACGGCGCGGCGTCTCGACCGCGACGCTCGACCACGTTCCAGACCCGCGACAGGTAGGCGATGTCCTCGGCGATGGCTTCGGCGGGCTGGCCCTCGGCGTTGGTACGCACGATGTAGCCGTAGCCACCGTGCTGGGCCGACAGCTCGGTGACCAGGGTCTTGAGCCGGGCGCGCTCGGCCTCGTCCTCGATGCGGGCCGATACGCCCACTACCTTGGACTGCGGCAGCAGCACCATGTAACGCGAGGGAATGCTGATCTGGGTGGTGAGCCGCGCGCCCTTGGTCCCGATCGGGTCCTTGACCACCTGGACCACGATGTCCTGGCCGTCGCGCAGCAGTTCCACGATGGGCACCGACGCCGGCGGGGGCAGCGTGGTGCCTTCGGTATCGCCGCTGGCGACCGGAGCCGGGCGCACCACGTCGTTGGCGTGCAGGAACGCAGCGCGCTCCAGCCCGACCTCGACGAAAGCGGCCTGCATGCCGGGCATCACCCGCTGCACTTTGCCCTTGTAGATGTTGCCGACCACGCCCCGGCGCCAGCCGCGTTCGATGTGCAGCTCCTGCAGCATGCCGTTCTCGATCACGGCCACGCGGGTTTCACGCGGCGTGACGTTGACCAGGATTTCCTCAGACATGGGCGACTCCGTTCGTTTCAAAGGCGAGCAGAAGCTGCTCGGTCTGCTGCAGCGGCAATCCCATCACACCCGAATAGCTTCCCGCCAGATGACGGATGTAGCGTTCGGCACCGCCCTGGATCGCATACGCCCCGGCCTTGCCCATGGGTTCGCCGGTGGCGACGTAGGCGGCGATGGCCGTTTCGCTCCAGTCCATGAAGGTCACTTCAGAGACCACCAGCACGCCCTCGCTGCGGCCGCCTGCGGCCAGGGCCACCGCCGTCGCCACCTGGTGGGTACGCCCGGACAGCCGGCGAAGCATCGCGGCCGCATCGGCGGCGTCGGCCGGCTTGCCGAATACCGCCCCGTCCAGGATCACCTCGGTGTCCGAACCCAGCACCACGGCCTGCGGGTCGTCGGCGACCCGGGCGAGCCCGGCGCGGGCTTTGTCGGCGGCCACCCGCTGTACATAGTCGAGCGCGGTCTCGCCCGCGGCGCGGACTTCGGGCACGTCCAGGTCCAGCGCGCGGAAGGGCCGATCGAGGCGGGACAACAGTTCGGTTCGTCGGGGCGAACGGGAGGCGAGATAAAGCATCGCGAAAGGATAACCCGGGGCCGCTGTCTGAATCGCGCGCAACGGGCCCGAATTGTCATCAACCCCGTTCAACCTCACCACGCGTTCATCGCTCCGACACCAACCTCAACGCCTTCACAAGGAGATGCCCATGCGCCGCCTCACCCTGTCCCCGCTGCTGCTCGCCCTGTCCCTTGCCCTGGGAGCCACCATGACCGCCCACGCCCAGACCGCCCCGGCCATCGCCGCCCCGGCCGACGGCACGCTGCTCAATGTTTCAGCCAATGCCGAAGCCAAGCGCGTTCCCGATGTCGCCACCCTGTCTGCCGGCGTGGTCACCCAGGCCGCCGACGGCAACACTGCCATGCGCCAGAACGCCGAGCAGATGACCAAGGTGCTGGCCGCGATCAAGGCCGCCGGCATTGCCGAGCGTGACGTGCAGACCAGCGGGGTGAACCTCAACCCGCAGTACCGCTATGCCGAGAATGAAGCCCCGAAGATCACCGGGTACCAGGCCAGCAACACGGTCAGCCTGAAGGTGCGCGACATCGCGAAGCTGGGCAAGGTTCTGGACGCGCTGGCCGCAAAGGGGGCCAACCAGATCAATGGGCCGCAGTTCGAGATCGACCAGCCGGAGCCGGTCTACGACGAAGCCCGCCTGGCGGCGCTGAAGAAGGCCCAGGCCCGCGCCGAGACTTACGCCAAGGCTCTGGGGCTGCGCGTGCGCCGGATCGTGAGCATCTCCGAGAGCGGCGGCGGCAACTTCCGTCCGGTGATGATGGCGGCGCGCGCACAGAGCATGTCGGCCGATGTGTCGACCCCGGTGTCTCCGGGTGAATCTTCGGTGTCGGTGAATCTGGACGTGGTGTTCGATCTGGGGCGGTGATGCGCCGCTGGGGCCGGTGGCGGACTGCTGCGGCCGGCGACGGACCGGCAAGGCCGGTAG
>JAEWLO010000323.1 GCA_023457475.1 Pseudomonadota bacterium
ATGTCCGACACCGCGAGGGCCGGCCAACGGCCGACGCTACCCGACGACGCATCGCGAGGCGTCCCTCGCGTCAGCGCCGCCGCGCCGCCGCGGTTCCCGGCAGGCTCTGTCCCGCCAGCGCGCGGGACAGTTCCTGCGCCGGCAGAATGCTGAACATGCGAGCGTAAAGCGCCGCCATACGGCCCAGGTCCCACACGCCGAAGCGGGCGCAGATGCCGGTCACGGTGTCGCCGGGCCGGGCACTGCGCAACGCGCTGCGGATCGCGTGCAACCGCTCGAGCACATAGAACTGGCGGGGGGCCATGCCGAAGATGTCGCCGAAGGCACGGTTCACCGAACGTTGCGAGGCACCGACCGCGAACGGAATGTCCGAGAACGCCACTTCGCCGCGCAGGCTGCGCTGGATGTGCTCGATCCCCCGGCGGACGATTTCCTTGCGCGACAGCGGCGGTCGCCCGCGCCGCGGGATCACCAGCGCCGGATCCAGCGCGCGGGGATGACAGGCGAGCAGCGCGGCGGTGAGCTGCACGCAGAACGCCTGCTGCGCGGCCGGATCGCCGAACGCGTCCGGGTCCTGGGCATGCACCTCCAACGCGCGATGGACCATCGCCGCCACCTGCCCGACCGCCTGCGCGCTGGAGCCGATATGCGCGGTCCGGTACAACCCGCGCACGTCGATGTTCATCCGCACGGCCTGTTCCACGACCAGCCTTTCGGCCATGTCCACGCCCAGGAAGCGGGCCGGCACCCGGGTGTACCCCTGCATCTCGACCCCGGCCGCCAACCAGATCAGGCTGTCCTCGCCAACGCGCTCCCCCTCCAGCTCGGTCTCGCTGCCCGGCAGGGAAAGGTAGGCACCGAAACGGGCGTCGTGCAACGCCCCGCGATACGCCACGGGTGCGCCATCCATGCCGTGAATCAGTGAAACAGCACCAAGGTCCAGCATATTCAATACCCAGGCACCATCGCCGCGCCCGGTGACCCGCATCTCGCCGTCAATTCCTTTGACCGAGTTTGAATACGCCTCGAAATCCGGAAAGATCAAAGAGGGCATTATGTTGTAGTAGTAGTAAATACAGCGGATTGCCCCCGATGCACTGAAGAATACCACCGGGAGACATACAAAACGCCGCTCACTTTACGCGACATCCACGCGGATTTGCACAGCCATTGGTATGGGTCGAATGGCCGTTTTTTGGCCTTTTTTACGTAGCGCGGCTTGGCCGCCGACCCTAAGAATGTGAGGGCCACGCGGTACATTCGAAAGGTCGGTGGGGGCTGGCCTTGCGATGTATTCCGGGGCAACGTTGGAAACCGGGGAAAATATCCGGATCACGTGGAGTGGTGTTCGACTTAATGGAAAGACCGGGTCAACCGGCATAAGTCAGAACATCACCCGGCGGGGGTTGGGCACGGACGGCCCAAGGGGTGTTTTCGATTTACATGCTGCATGAAAAAGGCCAGATCCCGATCTGGCCTTTTTCTCTTTTTGAAGCAGGCCGGCCAACGGCCGGCGCTACCGATGCACTCGGCCGGCCAACGGCCGGCGCTACCGGTGCAGTGGGACGGCCAGAGGCCGGCGCTGCTACGGTGGGGTGAATGGGATCCGGTCAGACCAGGCGCAGGACCGGCTGGCCCGCCGTCAGTGTCTGCCGCTGCTGTCCCGTGGTGCCGGGCTCCACGCGGAACGCCGCCACTGTCTGCAGCAGCTCGCTGGACTGCTCTTCCATGCTGCGTGCGGCGGCGGACGCCTCCTCCACGAGCGCGGCGTTCTGCTGCGTGCCCTGGTCGATCTGGTCAACCACGATGTTCATCTGGCCGAGGCTGTCCGCCTGCTGGCGCGCCGCGTCGCTGATCTCGCGGATCAGGTCGCTCACCCGCCGGACGTTGCCGACGATGTCGTCCATGGTGCGCCCTGCCCCCTCCACCTGTCCGGTGCCGATGCCGACCTTTTCCACCGAGTCGCCGATCAACTGCTTGATCTCCTTGGCCGCGGTGGCCGACCGTTGCGACAGCGAGCGGATTTCCGAGGCGACCACGGCGAAGCCGCGGCCGTGCTCACCCGCCCGCGCGGCCTCGACGGCGGCATTCAGGGCCAGGATGTTTGTCTGGAAGGCGATGCCGTCGATCACCCCGATGATGTCCACGATGCGCCGCGACGACTCGTTGATCAGCGCCATGGTGGAAACCACCTCGTGCACGACCTTGCCCCCCTGGGCGGCCACGTCGACCGCTCCGCTGGCCAGGTGGCTTGCCTGACGGGCATTCTCGGCGGTGCTGCGCACGGTATCGGCCAGGTCCTTCATGGACACGGCGGTTTCCTCCAGCGATGCAGCCTGCTGCTCGGTGCGCTGGGACAGGTCGGCGTTGCCCTGTGCGATCTCACTGGCCCCCAGCGCGATGGTGTCGGCGGCGAACTTGATCTGCCCGATGATGCCGGCCATGTTCTCCATCAGCGCGTTGACCCCACCGCACAGTTCGGCGATCGCTCCGGTCTTGTCGGCAGTGGGAATCTGGCGCGTCAGGGCGCCGGCCTGGGCGGCGGCGACCACCTCCCGGGTCTGGCTGACCGCAACCTGCAGGGCCTGCGCGTCACGCACCTTCGCGGTCACGTCGGTGGCGTATTTCACCACCTTGAACGCGCGACCGTTCATATCCATGATCGGGTTGTAGGATGCCTGGATCCACACCTCGCGACCGCCCTTGCCCAGGCGGCGGTACTGCCCCGCATCGTACTCACCCCGCCCCAGCTTTTCCCAGAACGCCTTGTACTCGGCACTTTCCCGGCAGCCCTGATCCACGAACATGCTGTGGTGGCGGCCGCGGACCTCGTCCAGCGTGTAGCCCGTGGTGGCGAGGAAATTCTCGTTGGCGGCGAGAATGCGCCCATCCAGCCCGAACTCGATCACCGCCTGCGATTTGTTGATGGCGGCCAGCTGACCGGCGAAGTCGGCAGCCTGCATCTTCTGCGCGGTGATGTCGGTGGCGAACTTGACCACTTTGTAGGGCCGGCCGTCGCTGCCGAACACCGGATTGTAAGAGGCCTGGATCCAGATCTCGCGCCCCCCCTTGCCGAAGCGGCGGTACTGGCCGGCGTCGAACTCGCCTCGCCCCAGCCGCTCCCAGAAGGCCCGGTAGTCGGCACTCTGCGCATGGGAGGGATCGACGAACATCGAGTGGTGCCGCCCGCGGACGTCCTCCAGGCTGTAGCCCAGCGTCTGCAGGAAGTTGTCGTTGGCCACCAGAATGGTGCCGTCCAGGGCGAACTCGATAACGGCCTGGACCCGATGCAGGGCGGCGACCTGGGCTTCCAGCTCTTCGCGCTGCCGCATGGTGTCGCGCGCGTGGTGCAGGTCGCGCCGGGAATGGAACAAACTGCGCAAACGCTGCCAACCGGAGTCCGGCAGGGCCACGGAACGGGGTTCGGTCAATGGCATCTGCAAGCCAGAGATAAGCATTTTCAGATCCTCGATGTTCGGTTAGCGGATTGATGAGTGCCGGGCGTGCCGGCGACTGATTCACATTGGCTACGGAACTTGCGAAGACGTCCGGGGGCTAGCTACGACGTCACTCCAGCGGCTCACATCCACGGCTCGGGCCCTGCGGCCCTCCCCGTTGCCAAGACTCCTTCCGGCCGCGTGGGGCGGGCCGGAATGACGACAGCGTTCCCGAAGGACCGGCTGCAGAAAGTTATCGACTCTGCGCAACGGTCCTTGAGAAGAAAATGCAGCGAGATAATATGAATGATTAAATATAAAACCAGGTCACAGTTTTATATCGGGCATTCATTCATGTGTAAAGCCTGCGTGCGGCCTTAATCCGATCCGCCGTCATCCAGCGTATCCAGCGGATCCGGCCCGCCGTGAAGGGGCTCCTCCACCTGCACGTTGTTCCGCCCCAGCGCCTTTGCCCGGTAGCACTGGGCATCGGCTGCGGCCACGGCCCCATCCACGCTCATGCCTCCGTGGATGGCGGCAATGCCGATGCTGGCCCCGACCGTGAGCCGGGTCATGTCCCACGGAATGCTGAGCAGCTGGACCGCCTGCAGCAGATCGGTGGCGATGCGCCGGGCCCGCCGCAGCGAGCAGCCGGCCAGGATCACCGCGAACTCATCGCCGCCCACACGGGCCACGATGTCCGAATCACGCACCCCGTGGCGGAGCGCGTTGGCCACACCCCAGAGCATGGCGTCGCCGGCGAGGTGGCCATGGGTGTCGTTGATCGGCTTGAATTTGTCGAGGTCGATGAACATCAGCGAGGCGGACTGCCCGGTGCGGGCCACCCGGGTAATGGCCTGCTGCAGGTGGGCCTCGAAGCCGCGCCGGTTGCTCAGTTCGGTCAGCGGATCGACCTCGGCCAGGTGCCGGGCCTCGCGCTGGCGGGCACGTTGCTGGGTGACGTCGCGGATGACCCATACCGCGCCGTTGACCGTCCCCTCCTCGTCGCGCAGCCAGGCCCGGGTGAGATCGACCGGCAGCGGGTGTGCGCCCACCGAGAGCAGAAGATCCGAATGAAGGTCCACGGCGTTGCTGTCCGGGTCGAGCAGAACCGCCAGGTCCAGCGGCGAGCGCGGTGCGTACTCGGTGGTGAGCTCGACCACGTCCTGGATCTGGCTGCCGGTGAACGACGCCGCCCCTGCCCCCGCCAGCGCACTGCTGGCGGCGACGTTGGCGTACTCGATGCGGCCACGAAGATCGAGGCTGAGGACCATGTCCGCGACCGCGTCGAGCGTGACCCGGGTGCGCTGTTCAGATTCGCGCAGCTGCTGGCTGCTCTGGTGCTGGGCGGTGATGTCCTGGATCTGCGAAACGAAATGCAGCGGCTCGCCGTGCGCCGCGCGCACCAGCGACACCGACAGCCGCCCCCAGACGAGGTGCCCGCCCTTGCCCAGGTAGCGCTTGGTCATGTGGTAGTGGTCGCGCCGGCCGGCCAGCAGATCGGCCACCATGGCCAGGTCGGTGGTGAGGTCGTCCGGGTAGGTCAGGGTCTGGAAATCAATCGCCAGCAGCTCGCCCCGGGTATAACCGAGAATGCCGCACAGGGCGTCGTTGACATCCAGCCAGCGCCCTTCAAGCGAGACCAGCGCCATCCCAAGCGCGGCGGAATTGAACGCACCGGCAAACTTTTCGGCGGCCAGGTGCGCCTGCTCGCGCACTTCCAGCAGCGGGGTGATGTCCACGGCCATGCCGACGTAGCCCAGCCGCTGCCCGTCGGCACCATCAAGCGGACTGATCGACAGCCGCACCTGGCGGTGCCCGCCGTCCTTGCGCACGAAGGTCCACTGGTGCGACCAGGTGCCGCTTGCGGCGCGGGCCGTCAGCGCCTCGAACACGCTCGGCACGTGCCCGTCGGCATCGGCCTCCGGCAACAGGTAATCGTGCATCTCGTGGGGGTCGTGGAACAGACCGGGATTGACCCGTCCGATGACCTCCTCGGGGGTGTAGCCCAGCAGCTTCTGCGCACCGCTGTTGAACAGCGTTACCGTGCCCTGCACGTCGGTGACGATCACCGCGACTTCGTCGGACGCGTCCACCACGGCCTGCAGCCGCTGCCGGGTATCGGCGGCGTCCTGGCGGGCATTCTGCAGGTCGCTCACATCGGCGTGCGCGCCGGCCATGCGCAGCGGGCGGCCCTGGGCGTCCCATTCGTAAACCCGCCCCCGGTCCTGCACCCAGACCCAGCGCCCGTCCTTGTGACGCATCCGGCACAGGCTTTCGTACTGGGCGGTGCGCCCGGCAAGGTGTTCCCGCAACAGCGCGTTGGACTGGGCGACATCGTCGGGATGGGCCAGCCCCAGGAAGGTTTCCGGAGTGATCGGGGCCAGCTCCTCGCGGGTGTAGCCCACAATCTGCGCCCAGCGCTCGTTCACCAGCATCTCGTCGGTCCGGCAGTTCCACTCCCAGCTGCCCATGCCGGTGCCGTCGATGATCATTTCCAGGCGTCGGCGCGGGTCGGCCAGCGCGTCCATCGCCTCCCCGGCGTGCTGGCCCGGCGCGGCGGGCGGCATGCGCCCGGCACCGCCCGGCCGCCCT
>JAEWLO010000324.1 GCA_023457475.1 Pseudomonadota bacterium
CCCCCCCCGCCCCCGCAGACCATCAATACATCAGAACCCCAGGTCCACGCCCGGCAGCAGCGGCTGCAGCTGGTCGCGGAACAGCCCCTTGATGCGCTCCAGCGCGGCTTCGTCGTTGCCTTCGAACCGCAGCACCAGCACCGGCGTAGTGTTGGACGCACGCAGCAGGCCCCAGCCGTCGGAGAAGTCGGCGCGCAGTCCGTCGATGGTGGACAGGCGTGCGCTGGCGAACGGGGATTCCTCCACCTGCGCAGCCGACACGAACAGCGACACCAGCGCGTGCGGCGTGCCCGATGCCACCGGCACCTTCAACTCCGGCGTGGAGACGCTGTCGGGCAGCTCCTCGAGCACCTCCGACGGGGTCTCCTCGCGCTGTGCCAGGATTTCCAGCAGACGCGCGGCGGCATACAGGCCGTCGTCGAAACCGAACCAGCGTTCCTTGAAGAAGAAGTGGCCGCTCATCTCGCCCGCCAGCTCGGCGTCGGTTTCGCGCATCTTCGCCTTGATCAGTGAATGGCCGGTTTTCCACATCATCGGACTGCCGCCATTGCGCAGCACGTAATCGGACAGTTTGCCGCTGCACTTCACGTCGTAGATGACCAGCGCACCCGGGTTGCGCTGCAGCACGTCGGCCGCGAACAGCATGAGCAGACGGTCGGCGTAGATGATCCTGCCTTCGCGGGTGACCACGCCGAGGCGGTCGCCGTCGCCATCGAAGGCCAGGCCGAGGTCAGCGTCGAACCGCTTCACGGTCTGGATGAGATCTTCCAGGTTGTGCGGGTCGCTGGGGTCCGGATGGTGGTTGGGGAAGGTCCCGTCCACGTCGCAGTACAGCGGAATGACCTCGGCTCCGATGGCTTCCAGCAGCGGCTGGGCCAGCTCACCGGCGACCCCGTTGCCGGCGTCTGCCACGATCTTCAGCGGACGGTCCAGCTGAACATCGTCGGCGATGCGCTGGACGTAGTCGGCATTCACGTCACGCTGCTGCAGGCTGCCCGGCTCGGCGGCCACGTGCAGGTTGCCGCTGCGGATGCGCTGGTAGAGCTCGGTGATGGCTTCGTTGGCGAGAGTCTCGCCGCCCACCACGATCTTGAACCCGTTGTAGTCCGGCGGGTTGTGGCTGCCGGTGACCGCCACGCAGCTGCCGGCGCGCAGGTGATAGCCCGCGAAGTACACCACGGGCGTGGGAGCCAGGCCGATGTCGATCACGTTGCAACCGGCACGACGCAGGCCTTCGATCAGGCTGTTGCTCAGTTCCGGGCCGGACAGGCGGCCATCACGGCCGACGACGATGTCGCGCAGTCCCTGCACCTGGAGGACGGAGCCGATGGCCTGGCCGATCAGCACCGCCACCGGCGGTGTCAGCTCACGCCCGACCACGCCGCGGATGTCATAGGCGCGGAAGATGCCTTCGTCCACCTCGTTGTCCGGGCCGGTCGGCTGCGGCTTCGATGCGCCGGCCTCGCCACCGGCAACCGGCACCAGCACCGGGTCGAGGGCCAGGCTTTCGCTGAGGGTCGGACCCTCGTCCACGGACGTGGCGTCGCTACGACGCGTGGGCAGCTTGACCCGCCCCTTGCCGAACTTCATCAGCACGGCAATGACCAGCAACAGCGCCGCGACAATGATGCAGGGAATAGTCCCGAGACCGAGCGGACCCGGCTCCACGTCCGGCACGGCGGCGGCCAGACGCAGGCCGCTCTTGCCGATCGGTCGGGCCAGGCCTTCAGCGCGGGATGCCAGCTTGGTGTCGCCCTGTTCGATGACGCTGTGGCCGCCCTGGCGCAGCGCGAGGTAGCCATTGCCAGGCACGCGGACCTTGTCGAAGGTACCGGTGAGCTTGAGCAGCGGTTGGCGCACGTAGACGACGGCCGGCCCCTGCGGACCCAGCTGCACCGGAGCCGCCAGACCCAGGCGCTGGCCACCGCCATCACGCACCACGCGCGCGGCGACCCCTTCCCCGGCCAGTGCGGATTCAAGCAGGGCCAGCCGGGTATAGCCAAACGCCTTGGGATCAGCATAGGCGGCATCCAGTGCGGCCGGCAGCACCTGCACCTCTTCGCTGCCGGGCCAGCCCTCACGGATGGCCAGGGCAACCGCGTCCGCGTTGCCGCTCGACAGCGCTGCGGTCACACGTTCGGACTTCAGGACCTTGTCCAGCTGGTTGACCTGCCCGGTCCACGCGGAGAGCAGCCCACCCGAGATCTGGTCACGGGACTGCTCGAGGGCGGAACCGGCCGAGGCCTGCTGCCACTGGCGTACCCCACCCCATGCAAACCATGCCGCCAACCCCACCAGCAGCACCACCAGCAGCAGCTGCTTCTGTCCACTGCTGAGTTGGCGCTTGTCCGCCGTTGCCTTGCTCATCTACATCCCCCTGTCAGCGCACCCCGGTATGGCCGAATCCACCCGTTCCCCTGGCGCTGTCGGTGAAAGTATCCACTACCTGCAGCCCGACGCGTGCAATCGGCATCACGACGAGCTGCGCGATGCGGTCGCCGGGCTGCAGGGTGAAGGGTTCGCGACCGCGATTCCACGCGCTGATCAGCAGCGGTCCCTGATAATCGGCATCGATCAGGCCGGTGCCGTTACCGAGCACGATGCCGTGGCGATGGCCCAGGCCGGAGCGCGGCAGCACCACCGCGCACAGGTTCGGGTCGGCGATATGGATGGCGATGCCACTGGGAATCAACGCGGTATCGCCGGGCTGCAGGGTGAGGTCGGTTTCCAGCGCCGCGCGCAGGTCAAGGCCGGCGCTGGCTTCGGTGGCGTAGGCCGGCAGGGGCCAGGAATCGCCGAAACGGGGATCGAGCAGTTTGACCTGCAACGGCTGGAGCGACACATCAACACTCATGCATGCAACCTCTCGGCAATCAGGGACAACAGTTGTTCGGCCAGCTTCGCCTTGCTGGTGCCGGGGAAGACCTGCTCCCCGCCCTGCCAGTAGGCCGTGGCTGCATTCTCGTCGCTTTCGAATCCACCGTTTGTGATGCCGACCTGATTGGCGATCACCAGATCCAGCCGCTTGTCGACCAGCTTGCCACGCGCGTACTTCTCGACGTCGTGCGTTTCAGCGGCGAATCCGACTACCAGCTTGAGCGCGTTGGTCTGCTGGGCGACTTCAGCCAGGATGTCCGCCGTGCGCACCAGTTCGAGGGTCAACGTCTGCGTACCTGCCGTCTTCTTCAGCTTCTGGGGCGCGATCTGGCGCGGTGTGTAGTCCGAGACGGCCGCAGCACCAATGTAGATGTCGGCCGGCAGCGCACCCAGCACGGCTTCCCGCATCTGCGCGGCCGAACGTACGTCGATGCGCTGCACTCCGGCCGGGGTGGCCAGCTGCACCGGACCGCTCACCAGCACGACCTGCGCGCCCATGCGGGCGGCGGCGGCGGCCAGGGCAAAGCCCATCTTGCCGCTGCTGCGGTTGCCCACGTAGCGGACCGGGTCGAGGTCTTCATAGGTGGGGCCTGCGCTGATCAGCACGCGCAGGCCGCCGAGCTGCTGCGATGCACCATCTGAGGGGGCCGTTGCCTGCAGGCCCGCAAGTGCCGCGACGATGGCATTCGGCTCACTCAGCCGGCCCGGGCCGGATTCTCCTTCGGCCAGCGGACCGTCCTCGGGCCCGATCACCTGGGCCCCGCGCTCGCGCAGCAGGGCGATGTTGGCCTGGGTGGCAGGGTGCTGCCACATGCGGTGGTTCATGGCCGGGCACACGGTGAGGGGTGCGGTGGTGGCCAGGCACAGGGTGGTGACCAGGTCGTCGGCGGGGCCGTTGGCCAGCCGCGCCAGCAGGTCGGCCGTGGCCGGGGCGACCACGACGCGGTCGGCCCAGCGGGCCAGTTCGATGTGGCCCATGGCCTGTTCTGCCGCGCTGTCCCACAAGGTCGTGCGGGTGGGCTGGCCGGACAATGCCTGGAAACTGAGCGGGGTGACGAACTGCTGCGCCCCGGCGGTCATCGCGACCTGGACCTGGGCGCCGGCGTCGCGCAGCCGGCGGACCAGCTCCAGCGACTTATAGGCCGCGATACCGCCACCCACGCACAACAACAGCTTCTGGCCGTCCAGCGGGCGCACCTGCGCCGGGGATGCCTGGGGGGAGTCAGCCACCTGCGGAATTCCTGTCGATCTGAGGCGATTAGCTTACCCGATGGGGTGTGGCGGACTGATGCCCCAGGGGAATAAGTGGCGGTTTTTTTGTCATGAGGCGGACCGGAATACATGATGCGGCCGTGCCGATGAATGCCCGAATTCAGGTCTTTGTCGCCGGGGAGCCGGGTTCCGTCGCATGCCACTGGTGCCATGGAGGCCCGGCATGCACGCTGCGAGGGTCGATTCGACACGATCAAGGAACGAGCAATGTTGAACTACGTGGTGGTGCTTGCTGCCCTGCTGCTGGAACCTACATCCGCCAGCCCAGCACCCATGGATGCCTGCACGATGGCGCGCCGGCCATTGGCGGATGCGGTGGTCCAGATGCCCTTCGACATCGTGGACGGGCGCATCTACGTCCAGGCCAGGGTCAACGACCAGGGACCTTACCGGTTCGCGGTTGATACGGGTGCGAGCGGTATCGGACGTGCCGACAACCGTCTGGTGGCAGCGCTCGGGCTTCCACTACAGGGCGAGGCGACCAGCTCCGACGGCATCAGCCAGGCGAAGGTGGAAACGGTCCGGCTGGCGTCGCTCGCACTGGGAGACCTGACCCGCCGCGATGCTGACGTCATCGCGCGGGACTACAACCGGCGCAACGCGCCGGAGGCGGCGTTCGACGGGATCATCGCGCGGGACTTCTTTGCCGATGGCCTGCTGCGAATCGACTATCCCGGCCGGATGCTCTCTTTCAGCAGGACAGAAGTGCTTTCCCCCCATGCAGTGAATGCACGGGTCTACGAACGTGCATTCCGCATTCCCGTGTCCATTGATCGCGTCGATGTCGTGGGCCAGCTCGACACGGGAGCCAATGTCGCCTTTGTGCTGCCGCAGGCGCTGTACGAAAAGGTGTCTGATCGCCCATTGGACGAGGCTGTGCGTTCACAGCTGACCAATGGCGAGCTGGAGAGCTGGCGCGGCACCGTGCATGGGCCGTTCCGCTTGGGGGAGCTGGCGTTGACCGATGTCGAGGTGCGGGTGTCTCCGAGGTATCCGGAACTGCTGGTCGGGGCGCACGCCCTGCAGGAGGCCGTGGTGTTGATCGACCAGCGGTCCAGGGCCGTGGCGGTCTGCCGGTAGGGTGCGTGTGGTGTCACATAGGAGGCCCGAGCCGCGTCACTTGACACATTGCCCAGTGCGCAGCCCGCCCCGGTTGCTAGCATTGGCCGCTTAGATCAAGGATGGCGAACTGCCCGTGGCCCCACCGTTTTCCCCTGTCGCGCTCGATTCAACCCTGTCCTACGACGCCACGCTGACCGACATCGAGCGGCGCGTGCGTGCCGGCGTGCGCCCTGACCGTCTTCGGCTCGGGCACAACGAGCGGGCGTTGTACTGGGTGTGCCAGAGCAGCCGGCTGCGGTCCGACGGACCGGACGAGGCCACCGTGGCGCAACGGATACGGGCAAAGCTGGAAGTGATCCAGCTGCTCCTGAGCCGCGGTGCGAACCCGAACAGGATCGCCGCGCGCGGGGCCACGCCGCTTTCTGTCTGCTGCCGGGACTTCACCGGGTACCCCGAACCCTGGGCGCTGGAGAAGCTGCAGCTGCTGCTCGCGGCGGGTGCGAATCCGCGTCTGACCCGGGATTCTCCACTCTGCACCCTGCTGGGCCTGCGCGACATGCGCGGCGAGGTATTCACGGGCGTGCTGGAGGCCGATGCCCTCCCGGCGAAACAGGCGGTCGTGTTCCAGGCCATCGATGCGCTGCTGCAGGCCGGTGCCCCGCTGGACGGCATGGACCACCGCGAGATGTACACCCCGCTGCTGCTGGCCAGCTATCTGGGCAGCCTGCCGCTGGTGCGGTTCCTGGTCGATCGCGGGGCCAACGTGCACGCCACGAACCCTGCCGGTACGAATGCATTGATGCAGGCGGCCGGCGATGCGGAAGGCCTGAAGGGCAGCCGCGCCGGCATCTCGAGCACGTGGCACCGCTTCGGTGACCCGGTGGCGGTGACCCGCCAGCTGCTCGACTGGGGCATCGATCCCGCGGTGGCGAACGTGCGCGGCCGCACGCCGCTGAAGCTGGCGGTGAATGCCGGCAATCTGGATGTGGCTGCCGTGCTGGCTGAGGCGCTCGCTGCGCAGGGCAAGCTGCTGAAGGCCGACGTGCGCCTGTTCAAGGGCAGCCCGTTCGAGCCACAGGTGACGGCACTGAGCGTGGGTGTGCGTACCCCCACCCCGCCCCGTACGCAGGCCAGGCCCGAGGGGGCGGCCCAGACCGCCTCGTGGGTCCGTGCACGGCAGGACCTGCACCACCCCGGCGCGTGGCAGCGCCCGGAGTGGTACTGCGCCTACAACAAGGCCTTGTTCGAACACCTGGCCGGCGGCGCGCATCCAGGCATTCCGCCGCAACGGCTGTATGTGGACTACACCGATGCGCTGCGTACGATCCGGATCTCCAAGACCAAGGACTGGGTCAGCCGCGGTGGCGTAGTGACGATCCAGCCGGATGTGGTGAGCTGGGACACGCTGCGCATCAGCTATGCGCAGCTCGAAGGCAATGCGATGCCGTGCCGGGAAGAAGTGGTCATGCCGTTGTCGGCCGAGAATCCGCCGGGTCTGGATGCCGTGACCGATCTGGTCGGGCGGATGTGTGCCCGCTACTTCAAACTGCCGCTGACGACGGACTGAGTGCTTCCAGGCTGCGGCCGGTGTGGCGATCACCGGGCGTGGCTGGCCGGACATCGTGGCCGGCGGGATCATCGCGCTGGTGTTCCTGCGCGCGGCTATCCTGGTGAGCGCCAGTGGATGAGGAGTGACCCACCCATCAGTTTGGGAATGATGAACTCGACCTCGTCCATCTCAATGGCCGGACAACCATGACTCAATCCGATGACGCCCTTGGCTTCGACCATGGCAGGGGACACGTACTTGGCACCGTGCATGACGATGTGACGAGCACGCGAAGCGGAGTTGGTCGCTTCCAGTCCATCCAGATAGAGCGACTTCCCCGATCCACCAATGTATGTGAGATCGCAATGGTGAATTCCAAGCGATGTGCAATGTGAACCATCCACATTGGAAAACATCTCAGCCATGCCGTCGTTGTTGGAATCCGACCCCTGCCCATGCGCGCAGAGATGATGCGAGAGCTGAGCTGCCACTCTGTCAAACAAGAACAGGCGAGGCTTGGAGGAATGAAGGTCGAAGTTCACCACCGCCCAATAGCGCGGGTCGCTGCCAGGACGAAACTTCTCCCTGTAGCTCAGCATACGGTCCATGGCAGGAAGGACGCCGGCCTCCAGCGCGAGCCTCCTCAACGTATCGGCACCGTTCGCCGACGTTGCCTGGGCAGTCTCACGCGTCATGGACGCCGGCGCAGCAGATTCTGGCACGCGCGGCGCGGGACCTTTTACAGCATCTACCGGCGTTCCATTGGCAACGATGGGAAGAAGGTCAAGTTCCCAGTTGTTGCGTTGGATCTCGCGTAGCAGGTCGCGGGTTCTGTAGGCTGAGCTTTTGACTGCAGGCCGCCTGTGATGGGACAGCCAGTCATGGCGAACTTCCACGTACCGGGAGATCCACGCCCTTTCATCTCCACCGGCGGCGGGCGTGGCTTCGTCGAAGCGCCACCTCAGGTCGTCCCGGATACCACCGCTATGAATGAAGGAATCATAGATCACCAGCATGGAAAGCGGCAGCAGGAAGCCGTGACTCTCCGCCCAGCGGCGAGACGGCTCGAAATACACCTTGTCGAAGAACGAATCCTGCGTCGCGCGCATCACGGAATCCTCTTCGCCCGCGAGCCGAAGCAGCTGCTTGAACTCGGCATCGTCAACCAGCGGAACTTTACCGATACGTTGCACATACGCAGCCAGATGACGGGAGTACAGACCGCCTGCCTCGGCGTACATCTCCACCAGCTTGCGAAGGTTTCCAAACTCGGTGGTCTGCGATCGCCCGTACGTGATCTGTCGCGCGTCCCCAGGGCCGTCATGGTAGACGCTTATCTCTCCGTAATCGCCGTCCAACGTGCCCGTTTCGAACACGTTGATGACTCGATCACAGATGAGACGCTGACCGGTGGATAGGTTCATGGCGCACCTCCCTATGCAGAACGCTTCGATTGGCACCCACCTGCCAACAACGAAGAGACTGATCGAGGGCGGCCATGCCCGGCACTTCACGTATCTAAGCAGGGCGATAGATCGCGCAGAGTTTGTTGCCATCCGGGTCGCGCACGTAGGACAGCCATGCCGCACCCAAGGTGCTTTCTCGCAGGCCCGGCGGCGCTTCGATGGAGGTACCGCCGGCGGCGACGGCCGCATCGTGGAAGGCCTGTACCTGCTCCGGCGAAGTGCACTTGAAGCCGATCGTGGCCCCGTTTGCCGCGGTCGCCGGTTCGTCGTTGATCGGCTGGCTCACGCAGAAGCTGCTGCCGTCGTGGCGGTAGAAGAGGCGGATGTGACCGGAATCGGCCTGGTTCACGTACGGCTCGCGCGCGCCGAAGATGCCGCCCAGCAAAGCGTTGTAGAAGGCGCGAGAGCGTTCGATATCGTTGGAGCCGACCATGACGTGGTTGAGCATTGGGCGTACCGGAAGCTATCTGTAGTCGCAGAGCTTAGCGTGGAACGCGCGACACAGGACGTGATATAGACACAGAATGACAGAGCCCCCGGCAGCCAGCTGCCGAGGGCCGGTTCTAAGGCATAAGTGAAGCTTGTCATCGCTTCACCCGCCTGCTGCAGTTAGCGCCTGGACAGTGCCGAGAATCGCTGCAGTCTCGAAGGTCGAGGATCCTCGACAGGTCTGAGC
>JAEWLO010000325.1 GCA_023457475.1 Pseudomonadota bacterium
GTGCAGGGGGTCGGCCTGCGCGCCGAACATCGCCCCGAGCGCGCCAGCGGCGACGCCGCCGGTGCGCCGAAAGCACCGCCGCCGCCACTGCCGCTGCGCCCCGGCTGGCTGCTGCCCACCCCGCAGCCGCTGCGCGATCCGGAGCTGCGCATCCTCTCCGGCCCGGAGCGGATCGAGTCGGGCTGGTGGGACGACGGCGACGTGCGCCGCGATTACTACGTGGTGGAAACCGGCACCGGCCAGCGCGGCTGGGCCTATACCGCGGCCGGCGCGCGCGGCGGGCCGTTCATGCTGCATGGCTGGTTCGCATGAGCACCGACCTGCCCGACTACGCCGAACTGCACTGTCTGTCGGCCTTCAGTTTCCAGCGCGGCGCGTCCATTGCCGAGGAGCTGTTCGCACGGGCGAAGGAACAGGGCTACCAGGCGCTGGCGATCACCGACGAATGCTCGCTGGCCGGTATCGTGCGTGCCTGGCAGGCCGCGAAGAAGCATGAGGTGGCACTGATCACCGGGGCCGAATTCCAGATCGAGGACGGGCCGAAGGTGGTGCTGCTGTGCACCGACCAGGCCGCCTACGCCGGGCTGTGCCAGTTGATCACCACCTGCCGACGGCGTGCCACCAAGGGCAAGTACCGCTGCCTGCGCGAGGACTTCGACGCGCTTCCCGACAGCCTGCTGTGCCTGTGGCCGGCACGCACGCTCGATGCCGGCGATGCCGCCTGGCTGCAGGCGCGCTTCGCGCACCGGCTGTGGCTGGCGGTGGAACTGCACCGCGACGCCGACGACGTGGAACGGCTGGAGGCGGCGCTGGAGTTCGGCTATGCGCAGGACATCCCGCTGGTCGCCAGCGGTGACGTGCACATGCATGTGCGCCGTCGTCGTGCGCTGCAGGACACGCTCACCGCCATCCGCCAGCACTGCACCATCGCCGATGCCGGCTGGCACCTGTTCCCCAATGGCGAACGCCACCTGCGCACCCGCCAGGCGCTGGCCGCGCTGTACCCGGTCGAGCTGCTGGAGGAGACCCTGCGCATCGCCGCACGTTGCCGGTTCGACCTGGGCCAGCTCGCATACACCTATCCGCACGAGCTGGTGCCCGACGGGCACACGCCGGCCAGCTGGCTGCGCGGGCTGGTGGAAGACGGCATGCGCTGGCGCTGGCCGCAGGGGGCCACGCAGAAGCAACGCGATCTGATCGAGCACGAGCTGAACCTCATCCACCTCAAGCAGTACGAGTCGTACTTCCTGACCGTGCACGACATCGTGCGCTTTGCCCGCAGCCAGCAGATCCTCTGCCAGGGGCGTGGCTCGGCCGCCAATTCGTCGGTGTGCTACGTGCTGGGCGTGACCGAGATCGATCCCAGCAACATGGAACTGCTGTTCGAGCGCTTCATCTCGGCCGAACGCGACGAGCCGCCGGACATCGATATCGATTTCGAACACGAACGCCGCGAGGAAGTGCTGCAGTACGTGTTCAACCGGTATGGCCGCGAGCGGGCCGCATTGACGGCCGTGGCCATCAGCTACCGGGGGCGCAGCGCGGTGCGCGACGTGGCCCGCGCGCTCGGCCTGCCACCGGACCAAGTCAATGAGCTGGCTGCCTGCCTGGACCGCTGGAGCAGCCACGAACCCCTGCCCGAGGCAATGGCCGAACGCGGTTTCGACCCGGACACCCCGCTGATGCGTCGGGTGGTGGCGCTGACGGCCGAACTGGTGGACTTCCCCCGCCATCTTTCCCAGCACCCGGGCGGCTTTGTCATTTCCGAACATCCGCTGTCCACCCTGGTGCCGGTGGAAAACGCGGCCATGGATGACCGCACCGTCATCCAGTGGGACAAGGACGACCTGGATGCCACCGGCCTGATGAAGGTGGACTGCCTCGCCCTCGGCATGCTCACCGCCGTGCGCAAATGCCTGGCGGTGCTGGAAGCGCGGGGCGTGCGGGGCGAAGACGGACGGGTGTTGACCATGGCCACCCTGCCGGCCGACGACGTGCCCACCTACGACATGATCTGCCGGGCCGACACCCTCGGCGTGTTCCAGATCGAATCCCGCGCGCAGATGGCGATGCTGCCGCGCATGCAGCCGCGCTGCTTCTACGACCTGGTGATCGAAGTGGCGATCGTACGCCCAGGGCCGATCCAGGGCGACATGGTGCATCCGTACCTCAACCGCCGGAAGCATCTCAAGGAAAAAGGCGTCGAGGAGATCGACTATCCACCGGAACTGGAGAAGGTGTTCAAGCGCACCCTGGGCGTGCCGCTGTTCCAGGAACAGGTCATGCAGCTGGCGGTGGCCGCGGCCGGTTTCACCCCCGGGCAAGCCGATGCGCTGCGCCGCTCGATGGCCGCATGGAAGCGGCATGGCGGGCTGGAGCCGCATCGCGACAAGCTGCTGGCCGGCATGCAGAAGAACGGCTACAGCCGCGAATACGGCGAGCGCCTGTTCGAGCAGATCAAGGGCTTCGGCAGTTACGGCTTCCCGGAAAGCCATGCGGCCAGCTTCGCGCTGATCACCTATGTGAGCTGCTGGTTGAAATGCCATCATCCCGCCGCGTTTGCCGCCAGCCTCATCAACAGCCAGCCGCTGGGGTTCTACACCCCCGACCAGATCCTGCAGGACGTGCGCCGCCACGGCGTGCGCGTACTGCCGGTGGATGTGCGCCACAGCGATTGGGACTGTACGCTCACTGCCGACCCGGACGCACCCGATATCCGCCTCGGCCTGCGCATGATCGACGGGTTCAGCGAAGCCATGGCCGACGCGCTAATGCAGGCGCGTACGCGACATCCCTTCGAGAGCGTGGCCGATCTCAGCCAGCGCGCCCGCCTGGACCGTCGCCACCAGGGCCTGCTCGCCGACGCCGGGGCGCTCAAGGGATTGAGCGGCCATCGCCACCGCGCGCGCTGGGAGGTGTCCGGCGTGGAAAAGCCGTTGCCGCTGTTCGACACTGTGCGCGCCACCGACGAAGCCGAGGTCGCCCTGCCCGCGCCCAGCCCCTACGAGGACATGCAGGCCGACTACAACAGCACCGGCACCACGCTCGGCCGGCACCTGGTGTCGTTCCTCCGGCCGCAGCTGGAACAGCGTCGTTGCCAGCGTTCGGACCAGCTGGCGCAGCTGCCGCACGGGCGCAGCGTGCGCTTTGCCGGCCTGGTGCGCATGCGCCAGCGCCCGCAGACCGCCAGCGGCGTCACCTTCCTCACCCTGGAAGACGAGACCGGCATGGTCAACGCCGTGGTCTGGCGCCGCACCGCCGACCGCCAGCATCGCGTACTGGTGGAGGCACAACTGATGCAGATCGACGGCCGCCTGGAACGCGTGGATGGCGTGCAGCACCTCATCGTGCAGCGCATGCACAACATCGACGACCTCATCGCCGGCATCCGCACCCACAGCCGCGATTTCCGGTAACGTCCGCTGTGACGCAATTCACACCAAACGCAGATCCAGATTTTTCCGACTGGTGTCGCCAATGCCCTATCGGGTATCGTCGCTGCCATTCCAAGGATCCGGAGCCCCTGTGTCTCGCGCACTCACCCTCACCACGCTGCTTGTTTCCAGTCTCGCCCTGCTCGTTTCGGGTTGGACCGCCGTGCGCCTGCACCAGAACCAGTCCGACCAGCGCGTCATCACCGCGCGCGGCCTCATCATCCAGGATGCCAATGGCCAGGCCCGGGTCATCCTCGGCGCACCGGTGCCGGACCCGCTCAGTAAGGGCGTGGCCCAGGGCCCGCGCGCCACGCCGCTGTCCGGCATGATCCTGCTCGGTGCCGACGGTTCCGAACGCGGCGGCTATGGCACGGCCGATGTCGGCGACGAGGCCGTGCTCACGCTGGATGATGCCAGCGGCACCACCGAAGTCTTCAAGGTCACCGCCAACCCGGACCGCGGGGCCACGCTGGTGGTCAAGCACCAGAACAACACCGGAGCCATGCTGACGTCGTGGCAGGGAAAGCCGGAGCTGATTTTCCTGAGTGATAACGGGCAGTCGCATTACGTACGGCCGGGGTCCGCCGCCGCACCGTAACGGTAGCGCCGGCCGTTGGCCGGCTCTCATGAACGATGATGCACCGTCTGGGTCGACCCTGGGTCGACGCTACCGAGGTGACACAATACAGGCCCCGCCCTGCAGGTTTTGTCCGTGCCCATCGCCCCGCCCGTCTGGCCGCAGGCCAGCACCGTTGAAGATTTCCGCCACAATCTGGATGCCGTACGCGTGCGTATCGCCGCAGCCTGCACGCGCGCCGGGCGCGATCCCGCCAGCGTGCGCCTGCTGCCGGTCAGCAAGACCGTGGACGAAGCGCGCCTGCGCATGGCCTGGCAGGCCGGCTGCCTCGAACTGGGCGAGAACAAGGTGCAGGAAGCCCAGGGCAAGGCCGAGGCCATGGCAGACCTCGGCATCCGCTGGTCGGTGATCGGCCACCTGCAGACCAACAA
>JAEWLO010000326.1 GCA_023457475.1 Pseudomonadota bacterium
GGAACGACACGTTCAGGATGTGCACCTTGTCCGGCAGGATGTGATTCTTGAACTGGTCCGGGAACACCATGATGGTGTCGAAGGCAAGAGAACCACAGATCAAAGCGGACATCGAGTAAGCCTATGCGGAAAGGGGTCTGAGGCCCGGCAGCCGGGCAGGAAAACGGCGCCGTCCGGCACCCAATGGCGCAAAGGTTAACGGGTGAGAGCGCTCAGGGCCAGAACCCCGCCTGTCCGGGGCGGCCTGAATGGCCGGGAAGGCAAGCTTTCCGCCAGATTTGTCCTTGCTCGCGAACAGGCGGATTGCTAGGCTTGTCGACCTCGAATTCTGCCCATTTTTTCGCCATCCCGCGTTGGGCGCGACACCCCTCAGGATCAACTCCCCGATGTTCAAGAAACTGCGTGGCATGTTCTCCAATGACCTGTCCATTGACCTGGGCACGGCCAATACCCTCATTTACGTGCGCGGGCAGGGGATCGTGCTGAACGAGCCGTCGGTCGTGGCCGTGCGCCAGGACCGCGCCATCGGTGGCACCCGCTCGGTCGCCGCGGTCGGGGCCGAGGCCAAGCAGATGCTCGGTCGTACCCCCGGGCATATCACCACCATCCGCCCGATGAAGGACGGCGTCATCGCCGATTTCACCTACACCGAGGCCATGCTCAAGCACTTCATCAAGAAGGTGCACAAGTCGCGCGTGCTGCGTCCCAGCCCGCGCGTGCTGGTCTGCGTGCCGGCCGGCTCGACCCAGGTCGAGCGCCGCGCGATCAAGGAATCGGCCGAGGAGGCCGGTGCCCGTGACGTGTTCCTGATCGAAGAGCCGATGGCGGCGGCGATCGGTGCCGGCATGCCGGTGACCGAAGCCCGCGGCTCCATGGTCATCGACATCGGCGGTGGTACCACCGAGGTCGCGGTGATCTCGCTGAACGGCATTGTCTATTCGGCTTCGGTCCGCATCGGCGGCGACCGCTTCGACGAGTCCATCACCAATTACGTGCGCCGCAACCACGGCATGCTGATCGGTGAAGCCACCGCCGAGCGCATCAAGGTGGAGCTGGGCTGCGCCTATCCGCAGGCGGAAGTGATCGAGATGGAAATCTCCGGCCGTAACCTCGCCGAGGGCGTGCCGAAGATGATCAAGATCAACTCCAACGAAGTCCTGGAAGCCCTGCACGAGCCGCTGTCGGGCATCGTCAGCGCGGTCAAGCTGGCGCTGGAGCAGACCCCGCCGGAACTGTGTGCCGACGTGGCCGAGCGTGGCATCGTGCTCACCGGCGGCGGCGCGCTGCTGCGCGACCTGGACCGCCTGATCTCCGAGGAGACCGGCCTGCACGTGCAGGTGGCCGACGACCCGCTGACCTGCGTCGCCCGCGGTGGCGGCCGCGCGCTGGAACTGGTGGACATGCATGGCAACGAGTTCTTCGCGCCTGAATAAGCCGTCCTCGTGCCACCCTATGCCGGCCCTCCCGTAGCCTCACGCCAGGGTGATGCCAGCAGTCCGTTGCGGCTGCTGGCCTACCTTGCGCTGGCCATCATCCTGATTGTGCTGGACGACCAGGCCGGCTGGCTTGCCCGTGCCCGCGCCCAGGCCAATGTCCTGGTGCAGCCGGTGTGGGCGCTGGCCGGGCTGCCCGGCCGCCTGGGTACACAGGTCAAGGACAATGCCGCCAGTCATGGCCAGCTGGTGCAGGAAAACCGCGAACTGCGCAATCAGCTGCTGATTGCCAACGCGCGCCTGACCCGGCTGCAGACCGCCGCGCTGGACAACGCCCAGCTGCGTGAACTGCTGAACGTGGCCGAGCGCAGTGGCCTGGATGTGCAGCTGGCCCCGATCCTCGACATCGACCTGGATCCGGTGAAGCAGCGCCTGGTGCTGGCGGCCGGCAGCCGCGATGGCGTGCACGTGGGGCAGGCGGTGATCGACGCCGGTGGCCTGATGGGGCAGGTGATCGCCACGACGGGCAGCAATGCCACGGTGCTGCTGCTCACCGACCCCGACCATGCCGTGCCGGTGACCGTGGCCCGCAATGGCGTGCGCCTGATTGTCTACGGTCGTGGCGATACCCTGGAACTGCGCGACATTCCGCTCAGCGCCGGGGTGGAAGTGGGCGATGAGATCGTCACTTCCGGTCTCGGCGGCCGCTTCCCGTCCGGCTTCCCGGTCGGCAAGATCACCGCGCTGCGTCCCGACGACACCCACGCCTACCTGGTCGGCGAGCTCGACCCCGCCGCCAAGCTCGACCGCGGCCGCGACGTATTGCTTCTGCGCCCCGGCGCTGCAATCCGGATCCCGCCGAACCTCCGCCCGCTCCCCGAAACCGCGGGAGGTCCGGTAGCGCCGGCCGTTGGCCGGCCCACGGATACTGCACCGCAACCGCAATCCACCGGCGCGCAACCCACTGAATCGACACCCGGTGCCCCGCCTCCGGCACCGCAACCCACCTCGCAGGCACCCACCCGATGAGCCGCCTGCGCGACAAACCCTGGGTGCTCCCGGTCAGCATCGTCCTGGCCCTGCTGCTCGGCCTGCTGCCGCTGCCCGAGCTGCTGCAGCCGCTGCGCCCGTACTGGCTCGCGCTGGTGCTGGCCTACTGGGTGATCGAAACGCCTGACCGCGTCGGCCTCGGCGTGGCCTTCAGCTGTGGCGTCATCGCCGACCTTCTGTATGGCGGGGTGCTCGGCGAGCAGGCGCTGCGGCTGGTCATGCTGACCTTCATCCTGCAGCGCTTCCGAGCCCGCATCCGCTTCTTCCCGATGTCGCAGCAGGTGCTGGCGATCGGCGGCCTGCTGTTCAACGACCGCATCGTCAGCGCGGTGGTGCACATCGCGGTGGGCGAGCCGACCCTGCCATGGTCCTACTGGTGGGCCCCGCTGCTCGGCATGGCCTTGTGGCCGGTAGTGTTCATCGTGCTCGACGCGGTCCGCTTCGGGCGTCGCGGGCGCTGACATGTACATGCGCCGCCCGGCCAAGAATCCCCACGCCGAGGCCGAGCAGTTCCGGCGTCGCGCCGCACTGGGCTTCCTCGGCGTCCTGGTCTGCCTGATCGGGCTGGGTGGCTGGTACTTCAAGCTGCAGGTGCTCGACCACGACATCTACGCCACCGGGTCCGAAGCCAACCGCATCAAGCCGCGGCCGGTGGTGCCCGGGCGCGGCATGATCTACGACCGCAACGGGCGGCTGCTGGCCGAGAACGTGCCCGCGTTCCGGCTGGACATCACGCCGGACAAGGTGAAGGACATGGACGCCACCCTGGCGGGGCTGGCGAAGATCCTGGCCATCAGCCCGGAAGACATCGAAACCTTCAACAAGTCGCGCAAGGCCCGCCGCAGCTTCCTGCCGGTCACGCTCAAGCTGCGGGTCACCGATGAGGAAATGGCCCGCTTCGCGGTGGATCGCTGGCGCTACCCCGGCGTGGAGCTGGAACCGTACCTGACCCGCCGCTACCCGTATGGCGACCTGTTCGCGCACATCATCGGTTACGTCGGCCGGGTCGACGACAAGGACCTTGAGATTCTGGGCGAGGGCAATGCCGCGCTCACGCACATCGGCAAGTCCGGCCTGGAGCGCTTTTACGAGCAGCAGCTGCGTGGCAAGGTCGGTTACGAGCAGGTGGAAACCAATGTGCAGGGGCGCGCGATACGGACCATTGGCCGGGTAGCGGCCCAATCCGGCAGCGACCTGCGGCTGTCGATCGATGCCGACCTGCAGCGGGCCATGGTCGCGGCCTTCGGCGAGTTAGAAGGCTCCGCGGTGGCCATGGACCCCCCTACCGGCGAGGTGCAGGCGATGGTCAGCCTGCCGTCCTACGACCCGAACCTGTTCGTCAACGGCATCTCGCACACCGATTTCAAGGCGCTCAACGACAACCCCTCGCGGCCACAGTTCAACCGGCTGGTCCTGGGCGGCGTAGCCCCCGGCTCCACCATCAAGCCGCTGATCGGCCTGGCCGGTCTGGACAGCGGTACCCGCCGCCCGGAAGACAAGGTGCTTTCCACCGGCATGTTCTACCTGCCCGGCACCTCGCGCGGGTGGGGCGATGCCAACCGTGGCGGGCATGGCTGGACCGACCTGCGCAAGTCGATCACCCAGTCGGTCAACACGTATTACTACAAGCTTGCCCTGGACATGGGCATCGAGAAGTTCGACCACTACATGGGCTATTACGGTTTCGGCGAGCCTACCGGGATCGACCTCACCGGCGAGATCGGCGGCATCCTGCCGTCGCCGCAGAACAAGGCGAAATCGCGCAGGGAGCGCTGGTATCCCGGTGACACGGTGAACGTGAGCATCGGCCAGGGTGACTGGAAGGTGACCCCGCTGCAGCTGGTGCATGGCGTCGGTGGCATCGCCGATGGCCAGCTGCGCACGCCGCACCTGGTCATGCAGTCGCGCGACGGGTTCGATGCGCAGTGGCAACCGGTGCCGGCGGCGAAGAGCAAGCCGATCAGCCCCAGCCCCGGCAATCTGCAGGCGGTACGCGAAGGCATGATGGGCACCATGCAGCCGGGCGGCAGCGGTGCCCGTGCCGCGGCCGGTGCGCCCTACACCATCGCTGGCAAGACCGGCACCGCGCAGGTCATCAGCCGCCGGGGAACGGCCGCGGTCAATCCCAAGAGTCTGCCCATGCACCTGCGCCACCGGTCGCTGTTCGTCGGTTTTGCGCCGGCGGAAAATCCGGTGATCGCCGTGGCCATCGCGGTCGAAGGTGGCGGGTACGGCGGCTCGGCAGCGGCACCGATCGCACGCAAGCTGTTCGATGCCTGGTTGCTGGGCAAGATGCCCGAGGGCATGGAGCCGCTGGACAGTGAACGCGGCACCACCGCGATCGGCCTGACCGCCTTCGATGGCGGCGAAAGCTCCGCCCGCGACGCCGGTGATGCGGCCGCCCTCGCGCTGGAGACCGTGCCGGTGATGGTGGGCCTGCAGGTCCCGGCACCGGCCCCCGCACCGCCCGTACCGCCGGCATCCGTCCCGCCTGCACCCGCCTCGACCCCGCCGGAGCGCCGCCCATGAGAGTGTTCCTGCGTTGGGCGACCGACATGGTCGTGCGCTTTGTCAGCACCCTGGACTGGGTACTGTGCCTGGCGCTGGGCAGCCTCATGCTGATCGGCCTGTCCGTGCTCAAGAGCGCAGGTGGCGATTCGCTGGTGTTCGCGCAGGGAGTGCGTTTCGCGGTGGGCCTGGGGGCGATGTGGGCGATCTCGCGCATGTCCATCCTGCGCATCCGCTCGGCCACGCCGCTGATCTACGCCATTTCGATGATCCCGCTGCTGGCCGTGTTCGTGCTCGGCACCGGCAAGTACGGGCGGCAGTGGCTGGACCTCAAGATCTTCTACCTGCAGCCCGCCGAGCTGCTCAAGGTCAGTCTGCCGATGATGGTGGCCTGGTACCTGCACCGCATGCCCCTCCCGCCGCGGTTCAACACCGTGCTGGTCAGCGCCGTGATCATCGGTGTGCCGACCGGCCTGGTGATGCTGCAGCCGGACTTCGGCACCCGCGTGCTGATCGCCGCAAGCGGTGCCTTCGTGCTGCTGCTGGCCGGTCTGCCCTGGTGGTGGGTGGGGGTGGCGGTGGGCGGCGTGGCGGCGGCGGCCCCGGTGGCCTGGATCTGGCTGCTGCGGCCCTACCAGAAGGACCGCATTCTGATGTTCCTGGACCCCGAGAGCGACGCGCTGGGGGCAGGGTGGAACATCATCCAGTCCAAGATCGCGATCGGTTCCGGTGGCCTGGACGGCAAGGGCTGGGGGCAGGGCTCGCAGTCGCATCTGAACTTCATTCCCGAGCAGACCACCGACTTCGCCTTCTCGGTGCTCAGCGAGGAGTTCGGGTGGATCGGCGTGGCCCTGGTGCTGGCCCTGTACCTGGTGGTGATCGGACGTTGCCTGTGGATCGCCTCGCAATCGCGCGACTCGTACTCCCGGCTGTTGGCCGGGGCCACCGGCCTGGCCTTCTTCGTCTACGTGCTGGTCAACGGCGGCATGATTTCCGGCCTGCTGCCGGTGGTAGGTGTGCCGATGCCCCTGATCAGCTATGGCGGCACCTCGGCGGTGTCCCTGCTGGCCGGATTCGGCCTGGTCATGGCGGCGCGCAGCCATCAGCCCGTCCATGGTGGTTACAGTTGAAACAACCGACGGGATTCCGTCGGACGGTGACCCGGGTGTGTCAAATCGCCGCCTGTTCATCTTCATGATTTGCGCAAATTTAACGTACGCACCCGTGCGGAGGGCCCGATTTCGTCCTTCAGGGTGCATGTCGCGTCAACAAAGTGGCGAAAAAGTGCGATGCAGTGCACAAATCTGAATGTGCTTGATTCGGATCAATGGACTTGTCGTAAACGGCCTGCACAATGGCGGCCCGTCAGCAGACGCGCATCGAGCCAAGCGAAGCGCGAGCCTGACGGGATTGGTAGTGAACCCGATCGATACAGGGGGCAAGGCGTGCGCTGGGGAGTAGCACGCCAAGCCAGTA
>JAEWLO010000327.1 GCA_023457475.1 Pseudomonadota bacterium
GGCCAGCGCCGCCGGCTCCAGGTCGTGCGCCAGGGCGAGGGCATGCAGGTGCGCGGCCCCGGTGTCCGGCGTGCCTTCGACGATCCGGTCCAGCAGCGCCCACGCCAGCGGGCTCAGCTCGGAGAACACCACCGCCCCAGCGGCCACGCGCCGGGCCAGCAGGTACGTCGGCTGCGGTGGCGGCAGGCGCGGTTGATGGTCACGGCCCAGACGCTGGACCGGCCACCGATAGGCGAGCGGCCACGCCAGCGGCGACACCTGGAGCGTCTCCTGCCAGGGATCCCTGTCGACGGCCGGGCGCAGCGGTATGGCATCGCTGGCCTGGAGCGCCTGTTCCACCCACTCGTAGTGCGCCAGCTCGGCCAGGAAAGGGCGCGGCAGTTGCTCCATGGTCTGCAGCCAATCCACAAACTCCGCCGCCACCTCGGTGAACAGCGGCGAAGCGCAGCGGTGGTCGATGAAGTAGCGACGGCACAGCGCTTCCCACTCGGCGGTGTCCAGGATCTCCAGCAGCACGGGGAAGCTGCCGGCCAGCAGGGCCTGCAGGTTGTTGAACAGCAGGTCGCGGTAGATCTGAAGGCGCGCGCCATCAAGTCCGTCGGGAGCCGGCTCGTGCGCCGGATCGCGCAGATGCCGGGTAAAGGCCCACTGCTGGTCGAGCAGGTGTCCGCTCATGCGGCACCCTGCTGCGTGACGCCCTCAAGGATGTGCCGCATCTGCCGCAGTTCATCGCGCAGTTCGGCATAGGGCGGGAAGTTGAAATCACGTTCGAGCACCGCAGGGCGAGCACCGAAGCGCGCATACGCCCTGCGCAGCAGCGACCAGACCGGGTCGATCACCGGGCTGCCGTGGGTATCGATGCGGACCGGCCCGCCATCGTCGTGATGACCGGCCACGTGCAGGCAGGCAACGCGTTCCGCCGGCAGCCCGTCGATGAAGGCCTCGGGGTCGTAGCCATGGTTGCCGGCGTTGACATAGACATTGTTGACGTCCAGCAACAGGTCGCAATCGGCCTCCGCCAGCACCGCGCAGGTGAAGGCCAGCTCGCTCATCGCCGCATGCGGGGTGAGATAGGTGGACACATTCTCCACTGCGATGCGGCGGCCGAGGCGATCCTGCACCTGGCGGATGCGTGCGGCGGTGTGATGTACCGCCTCATCGGTAAAGGGCAGCGGCAGCAGATCGTACAGGTGGCCGTCGTCGCTGCAGTAGCTCAGGTGCTCGCTGTACAGCCGCACATGGTGCGCGTCGAGAAAGCGTCCCACCTGGTCGACGAAGGCCAGGTCCAGCGGTGCGCTGCCGCCCAGCGACAGCGACAGGCCGTGGCAGCTCAGCGGATAGCGGGTGCCGAGCGACTGCAGCCGCTCGGCCCACACGCCGCCGAGCCCGATCCAGTTCTCCGGAGCGCACTCCAGAAAGTCGAAATCCCCGCCGGGTGCGTCATCCAGCGCGTCCAGCAGTGCGCGCCGCAGCCCGAGCCCCACCGCTGCCGAAGGCAGCGATGGGACCTGCATTGACCGGGCGGGTGGCAGGGTGTCAGTGCGACGCACCGCACTTGCCTTCGCCGCACTTGCCTTCCGCACCCTTCTTATCCGCAGCCGGCGGCGCAGCCTTGTTCTTGGCCTTGCCCTTGTCGGCGCCGCACTTGCCTTCGCCACATTTGCCTTCGGCCGGCTTCTTCGCGTCCGCCCTGGCGTGGTCGCCGCCGCACTTGCCTTCACCACACTTGCCTTCAGCGGCCTTGGTGCCGGCCTTCGGTGCGGCCTGCGCTGCGAGGGCATAGCCCTGGGCCAGGTCGGTCATGGTCAGCGCTGCGGCGGAGCCGCCTGCGCCCAGTCCGCCAGCCAATGCCGCACAGGCCAGCAGGGAAACGCGTCGGGAAGGTAGGGTCATGGGCTGCTCCGGAGTTGAGCGCCGCTGTCGCAGCGCGGCGTCCACAGCATGCCGAAAAAAAAGCAGCGCCGGGAGGTCCCGGCGCTGCTCGCGGGATGGCCACGCCGCAAGGGCGGATCACCGGCCATTGAGCACCACGTTGGCAATCAGTCCGGTTGCGGCTGCAATCAGGACATAGCGACCGTCCACTTGACGCCATTCCTGGCCGCGGTGCGGAGCGGGCAGACCGTGGCGCCTGTAGTCACGCACGTAGCTGCCGCGATGGTCCTTGGCGAGGTGACCGCCGCGGTGTGGCGGTTCGTGACGGTCATGTCCGCGCGAAGGTCCGTGACGGTCATCGCGCTGGCTGTGACGGTCGCGGTCGTCGTGGTGGCCAGGCGCGGCGAACGCCGAACCCGTGGCAGCCAGCAGGCTCAGGGACAGTACGGAGGCAAGCAGTCGCTTCATGGCAAATCCCTCTGGAGGGGTGGGGGAACGCAGGTCCAGAGTGGAGTTTTTTTGCTGAATACGTAATTAAAAAAGGCCGATACGGAGTATCGGCCTGTAACGGTGTGTAACGGCTCGCTGACGCCGGCGTTACAGCTCGCCGCTGCTGGTTTCGTCACGCTTCTCGCGCGGCGGCAGGGCCTGTTCGCCATGCACCAGGAACCACACGTTCTCGGCGATGTTGGTGGCGTGGTCGCCCACGCGTTCCAGGTTCTTGGCCATGAACAGCAGATGGGTGCACGGCGTGATGTTGCGCGGATCTTCCATCATGTAGGTCAGCAGCTCGCGGAACAGCGCGGTGTACTGCGCATCCAGGCGGGCATCATCATCGCGGAGCGCGAGCGCGGCGGCGGCATCGCTGTCGCGATATGCCTCGATCGCACGGCGCACCTGCTGCGCGGCCAGGCGACCCAGCGAGCGCAGGCCCTGTATCTGCGGCAGCGGCGGCACCTTGCTCAGCGCGATGGAACGCTTGGCGACGTTGGCTGCGTAGTCGCCGATCCGCTCGATGTCGGCGGGAATGCGCAGGCCAGCCAGGATCTCGCGCAGGTCTCGGGCCATCGGGCCGCGCAGTGCCAGGCGCATCACGTCGTGGCTGATCTGTTGTTCCAGCGCGTCGATCGCTTCATCGTTGGCGATGATGCGCTGTGCGGCATGGTCGTCGCGCTTCTCGATGACGTCCATGGACGCTTCCAGCTGTGCGACGGCCATTTCGCCCATGCGGACGATCTCGGCGACCAGCCGCTGCTGTTCTTCGTCGTAGCTCTTGACGATGTGGTCGTTGGGAATGCTCATGAGGATATCCGTGGCGCCGGGCCCTGCCCGGCTGAAGGAGAGGGCGGCCTTAACCGAAGCGACCGGTGATGTAATCTTCCGTCTGCTGCTTGTTGGGCTGAGAGAAGATCACTTCGGTGCGGTCGTGTTCGATCAGGTCGCCCAGGTACATGAAGGCGGTGTAGTCGGAAACGCGCGCGGCCTGCTGCATGTTGTGGGTCACGATGACGATGGTGTAATCG
>JAEWLO010000328.1 GCA_023457475.1 Pseudomonadota bacterium
ACCCACAAGCAGCCGGGCAAGCCCGGCGCTACGACAAGCGCGCGCCGGTTATCTACCCGCGTGCATCCACCAGCAGTCAATCGCATCCAGCACGATGTGGATCATCAATCCAACCCCCACCAACCGCGTCTTCTTCGGCACGCACAGCCCCGCATACACCGCGATGGCCGGCGTGGTATGCAACGGATGGAAGCCGATGCTGCAGCGGTTCGGCGCATAGATCGGATCGGCCAGCAGGTGGTCCAGATCAATGATCCAGCCCACCAGCAGCAATGCCCACGCCGACAGGAAACGCTTGCGCCAGAACATCCACGCCAGCAGTGCGGGCACTGCGGCGTGGAGGAACAGGTGGAAGATGGCGCGTGAGGACATACGGGTCGCTTTGTAGAGCCGGGCTCGCCCGGCTGCACGGAAGCCGTCAGATCAACGGCTCATCGGACAGGTACGTATAACCGGTCAGGCCGGCTTCCAGCGCCTCGGCCAGTTCCTGCGCCTGCGCCGGTGCCAGCTGCGCCGCCGCCACGCGTTCGGCATACGCCGTGCGCAGGTCGTCCAGGCGGTAGCCCACGTAATCCAGCATCACGTCCGTGGTGTCGCCGCGGCGCTGCTGGGTGAGGACGTAGCCCTCGCCCTCGGCGCGCACTTCCACCGCGTCGGTGTCGCCGAACAGGTTGTGGATGTCGCCCAGGATCTCCTGGTAGGCACCGACCATGAAGAACGCGATACGGTAGCTCTCGCCCGGGTTCACCGCATGCAGCGGCAGCGAGGTATCCAGGCTCTCGTTCTCGACATAGGTCTTCACCATGCCATCGGAGTCGCAGGTCATGTCGGCAATGATGCCGCGCCGCTGCGGCTGCTCGTTCAGGCGCTCGATCGGCACGATCGGAAACACCTGGTCGATCGCCCAGGCGTCCGGGATCGACTCGAACACGCTGAAGTTGACGAAGTACTTGTCCACCAGACGCTCGTTGAGCTCGTCCAGCGCCGGGCGGTGGCTCTTCTCGTCGTAGCTCAGGCGCGCGCGCACGGCATGGGCGATGGCGTAGAACAGGTCGTCGATACGGGCCCGCTGCGGCAGGTCGATCTGGCCCAGCGCATAGCTGGCCAGTCCTTCGGCGTGGAAGTGCTGCGCTTCCTGGAACAGTTCCACCGCCGGGCGCTGGTCCAGTTCCTCATGGATCTCGCGCAGGTGGCGGATCGAGGCCGGCTCGTCGTCGTGCGCGTCCGGCACGCGGCCTTCCTGCGCCTCTTCCACTTCCGAGACATTGGCGATCAGAACCGCGTGGTGCGCGGTCATGGCGCGGCCGCACTCGGTGACGATGCGGGGCGGGGTCAGGCCGTGTTCCTCGCAGGCGTTGGCCAGCGGCTGCACGATGTTGCTGGCGTAGGCGTTCAGACCGTAGTTGATCGAGCAGAAGCTGCGCGAGCGGGTCCCTTCGTAGTCCACGCCCAGACCGCCGCCCACGTCCACGTGGGTGATCTTCGCGCCCAGGCGCGAGAGCTCCACGAAGTAACGCGTGGCTTCGCGCATGCCGTTGGCGATGTCGCGCACGTTGGAGATCTGCGAGCCCATGTGGAAGTGCAGCAGGCTGAGGCAGTCGGCGTACTCGGTATCGCGCAGCGACTTCCACAGGTCCAGCAGCTGGCGCGGGGACAGGCCGAACTTGGCCTTGTCGCCGCCGCTGTTCTGCCACTTGCCCGCACCCAGCGAGGCCAGGCGCATGCGCACGCCCAGGCCCGGCTTCACGTCCAGCGCCTTGGACTCCTCCAGCACCAGCTTCAGCTCGGAGGGCTTCTCGATGACGATGAAGGTCTGCAGGCCCAGCTTGCGGCCGATCAGGGCCAGGCGGATGTACTCGCGGTCCTTGTAGCCGTTGCAGACGATCAGACCGCCCGGGCGCGACAGCGCCAGCACCGCCATCAGCTCGGGCTTGCTGCCCGCTTCCAGGCCGAAGCCCTCGCCATGGTGGCTGGCCAGGGTACCGGCCACGCCGCGGTGCTGGTTGACCTTGATCGGGTAGACGGCCGTGTAGCCGCCCGGGTACTCCCAGTCGGACTGGGCCTGGGCGAAGGCCGCCTGCAGCTTGCCCAGGCGCTGGCCGAGGATGTCCGGGAAGCGCACCAGCAACGGCAACTGGGCTCCGGCCGCACGCGCGGCGTCCACCACGTGCGGCAGGGATACCACCGGGCCGTCCTGGCCGGTCGGTCTCACCACCATATGCCCCGCCTGATCCACGTCGAAATAGCCATCCGCCCAATGCGGAATCGAGTAGGTCTTGCGCGCCTGGTCGAGGGACCATTCGGTCATTTCAGTGAGCCCGGTTGGTAAAAAAGGGGGTGCATGATAACGCCTATATGGCGACAGCTCCGTTATCATGCGCGCCCGCGCCCGTGCCCAGGCTTGAAACCTGAACGGGGGCGGCCCCCGTCCGGACGTGGCTAGACCACGCGGCTTCGTGCCGCCATCCCGGCTCCAACTCCTCCGAACAGGACCGTTATTCCATGACTGACAACAGCAACTGGTACATCGAGCACTTCGAGCGCACCGGCTCCGCCATCGGCTACCGCATCACCGGCAAGCTGGACGAGGTGCAGTCGCCGTTCCAGAAGATCGAGATCTTCCAGACCACCGACTGGGGCAACCTGATGACCATCGATGGGGCCATCATGCTGACCAGCAAGGACAATTTCTTCTACCACGAGATGATCAGCCACCCGGTGCTGTTCACCCACGCCGCGCCCAAGCGCGTGGTGATCATCGGCGGCGGCGACTGCGGCACCCTGCGCGAAGTGCTCAAGCACACCGGCGTGGAGAGCGTGACCCAGTGCGACATCGACGAGCAGGTCACCCGCATGGCCGAGAAGCACTTCCCGGAACTGTGCGACGCCAACAACGACCCGCGTGCCGAGCTGATGTTCGACGACGGCGTGGCCTACATGGCCAACTGCCCCGCCGGCAGCGTGGACGTGGTGATCGTGGACTCCACCGACCCGGTGGGCCCGGGCGAAGGCCTGTTCAACAAGGCGTTCTACGAGAGCTGCTTCAAGGCCCTGAAGGACGACGGCATCCTGGTGCAGCAGTCCGAGTCGCCGCTGATGCAGCTGGACCTGATCAATGAAATGCGCACCGAAATGGGCAAGGCCGGCTTCCAGTCGTTCAAGACCCTGCCGTTCCCGCAGCCGTGCTACCCGACCGGCTGGTGGAGCGTGACCCTGGCGCGCAAGGGCCAGAGCAGCTTCGACTTCCGCCAGGCCGATTCGGCCTCGAAGGGCTTCGACACCCTGTACTACACCGCCGCGCTGCACACCGGCGTGCTGGTCACGCCGCCCTTCGTGCAGGCTGCGCTGAAGGGTTGATGTCGGGTTCCTGAGGGC
>JAEWLO010000329.1 GCA_023457475.1 Pseudomonadota bacterium
CGCCCCCCCCCCGGGGGGGTTGGGGGGGCCCCCAGGACGACTGCCGGGGGCACCTCAACGTCCGGGGACGCATGACCTCTGAACGAAAACGCGCCTCCGACAGAGCACCCTGCGTCAAAGCGCCGATCACCGTTACCGGCAGTCGTCTGTCGACCGACCCTACCGGCAATGCTTCCATCCGCGCATCCCCCGCCAACCGACTACAATTCCGTCATGGCCATCGCCCCTGCCCCGCGTTCATCGAAGAAGCGCGCACCTCTGTATGAAGAGGTGGCCGGGCATGTGCGCGAGCGGATCTACGATTACCGGCTGCCGCCGGGCGAGTGGATCGACGAACCGGCCCTGTGCGAGGAACTGGCGATCAGCCGCACCCCGCTACGCGAGGCGCTCAAGCTGCTGGCCGCCGAAGGGCTGGTGCAGATCGATGCCGGCCGGGGTGCACGCGTCACCCGGCTGACCCTGGAAGACCTGAACCAGCTGTTTCCGGTGATGGCGATGCTGGAAGGCCGTTGCGCGCATGAGGCGGTGAAGAACATCGACGACGCCGGCGTACGGCAACTAGAAGAGCTGCATGCAGCGATGGAAGCGGCGGCGGCTGAAGGCAACATTGCCGAGTACTACCGCAACAACTATCTGATCCACGAAACCGTGCAGCATTACGCCGGCAACCCATGGCTGATCCGCATCACCCATGACCTGCACCGCATCCTCAAGATGCATCGCGGTCGGCAGTTGCTGGCTCCAGGGCGCACCGCGCAGTCGCTGGCCGAGCATCGGGAACTGATGGACTGCTTCCGACGCCGCGACGCGGAGGCCGCCGAACGCACCATGGAAGGCCACCTGCTGAGCCAGGGCAAGGCACTCGCCGAGTATGTCGCCAGCGGTGGATTGCTGAACGTTCCCGCCCCGTTGCCGACCGAAGGTGGTACCTGACACCGACGCGTAGAGCCACGCCCTGCGTGGCTGCGCTTCGTTGCGGCACCACGAAGCCACGCGGGGCGTGGCTCTACGTCGGTTGAATCCGGCATTGCGAGGACACGCACGGCGTGTCCCTACGCGGGAATCCAGCCTTGCGGTTAGCGCCGGCCGTTGGCCGGCCCAGGCGGTCCGTCCAACACTCATGACGCCGGCCGCGTTTCCCGCAACCCCCACAACACCGGCAGCACCACCAAGGCCACCACCGCGATCATCGCGCCGGGCGCGGCGGCCCAGCCCGTGTGCCGCACCAGCAGCTCGGCGATCAGCGGCGTGGCTCCGCCAAAGAACGCCGTCGCCATGGTCACGCCCAAGGCCAATCCGCTGAGCCGCCCTTCTCCAGGAAACTGCTCCGCCGTGGCCGGTGCGGCCACCGCACTCACGCCACCGGCCAGACACGCCAGCACGACCGCCGCCACCGCGATGCTCAAGGTGCTGCCGCTGGCCATCCACGCGAACATGCTCAACGGCAGCAGCGCCGACAACACGGCCACGCCGATCAGGACCGGGCGGCGTCCAATGCGGTCCGACAAGGCACCCGCCAGTGGCGTCACCCCGATCACCGCCACTGCCGCCACCGTGGACAACCACAGCGCCTCACCGTCGGCGACGCCGCCGGCCGATCCGAGGAACGCCGGCACGTAGGTGATGCCGACGTAATACGTGATCGACCCCAGCGCGGAGATCGCGAACGTCCGTGCCACCGCACCGCGGTGCAGCCGCCATGTGTCGCGGATCGGCGAGGTCGGCACGGTGCCGGCGGCCTGCTGCCGCTCGAACTCCGGCGATTCATGCATGGTCGAACGCGCCAGCAGGATCACACCCGCGAGCGCCGCACCCACGAAGAACGGAATGCGCCAGCCCCAACCATCCAGCTGCACCTGGCTGAGCAGCGCCACCGTCAACGCCGATACCACCACGGCCAGCAGCGCGCCGACCTCGCTGGCGGCCGACGCCAACGAGGTGATCAGGCCGCGCCGCCGCACGGGCGCGCTTTCCAGCAGATAGGCCACGACGCCGGTGTACTCGCCCCCCACCGAGAACGCCATCACACAGCGCAGCAGGAGCAGCAGCACGCCGGCCGTGGGTCCGAGGGTGTCATAGGTGGGCAGCAGCGCCGTGGCCAGCATGGCGATGGTCATCAATGCCATCGAGGCCAGCAGCATGTAACGCCGTCCGAAGCGGTCGCCCAGATGACCAAAACACAATGCGCCCAGCGGGCGCATCAGATAGGCGACGGCAAAGCCGGCCAGGGTGGCCAGCAGCGCGTTCTCGGTGCCGCCGAAGAACACCCGCGACAGCACCGTGGCCAGATAGAGATACAGGGTGAAGTCATACCACTCCACCACCGTGGAGAGCCCGGCCACCACCATTGAGCGGGTCCGGGGTGTTCTCAACGCAGGATCTCGCCCTCGTCCTCACCGTCCCAGTAGTGGATTCGGGTGGCGCTGACGCGGATCAGCACCAGCCCCGGCGTATCCACGCCCTGTTCGAACCAGCGCTTGAGGTCGCTCACCCAGTGCTCCTCCATCACGGTTTTGCTGCGGATGACCATACCACGGCCCTGCACGGCCACGAACAGCGGCGGTTTGCCCAGCAGCGAACGATGCCCGCTGAAGGTCAGCTGCACCTTGGGCTCGCGCATGATCTCACCGACCATGTCGGCGCTGTCCAGCGCGAAAAACCAGCTGTCGCCATCGTATTCCACATCGCCGTTGTTGCTCATCGGCCGTCCGGCGATCTCGCCACCCTCGGCGTGGGTTTGCAGCATGCAGAAATCGATGTTGGCCATCTTCTTGGCCAGTTCGGGCAGGGTCAGCGTGGTCATGGGAACTCCGCGGAGGATTCAATGCGGCCAGCCTTACCGCGCCGACGTGACCGCACCGTGCACAGCGTCTTTCCCGTTGTTCACGCCTCGGTCCTGCGGGCCACGGAGCTGTAGCGCCGGGTTCTACCCGGCCGGTGCGCCTGCCTCCACGAACACCGGATTGGAATAGAACCAGAGATCCGCCCACGGATCCTCCCCCTTCTCATCCGCCAATGCATCGACCGCCCCGGTGCTGTTGCCCCGCACGCGTACGAATCCCCCCTGCTCCGGCACCTCCAACGACCAGCTCGCCACATACCATCGACCTTCACGCTGCCAGGTGGTCGCATCGAATCCGCGCCGCTGCATCCGCAGCGCCCCATCCGCGCCCCTGCTCCCGGCGATCAGCTCGATGCGCTTCAGCGCCGGCGTTTCACCGTTCGCATTCGCGACGTCCGGCTGCTGCACGCGAAGCGTGATCTGCATCGTCCGACCGGGCACCAGCGTCACCGTGTCACCCAGCGTTCCGGTGACGTTGCCGTCCCCCACACTCAGTTCCAACGCATCAACCAGGTCGCCGGTCACCGTGAACATCCGGCCGTGGCGAAGCGCGTCCATCACATCGGTCGCGTCAGCTCGCGCCCAGGCATAGGTCTTGCTGTACTCGCCCGGGTCGTAATCGCGCCCGCCATCGCGCAGGTTCACGTGCGAATCGGAGTTCGCGGTAATCCAGAAGCGCAGCCCATCGGCGAGCATGTGGTCCCAGATGCCGCCCACCTCGGTGGTCATCTGGTCGAATCCACCGAAGGTCGGGGCCGCCGCGTTCCGGTACAGCCCGCGCTCGGTGCGGATCGCCTGATGCCCCGGCGCGCCCTCCATGCCGACCAGCACCTGCGGAGCCGCCGCGTGCCAGCCACGCAGTTCCTGCGGCGTGACCTGGCCCCATGCGCCTACGCCGGTCGCCGTACGGGACGGATGGTTGATGAACATCAGCGGCAGCGGGCTCAACCCGCGCAGGTGGGCCAGCGCAGCCTGCATTGCCTGTTCCGTGTCGCGGCTGCCCTCCAGGGGTTCACTGCGGCTGAAGTCGCGCTCGGCCGCGACCAGCTGGTCACGCTCGTCCGGCCCGGGCGCGATGATCAGCGAAGCATGCTCGCCTGCCGGCACGTCGAACTCCATGCCATTGAACTGGATCACGTCCGGCACATCGGCGCGCGCCTGCACCAGCGCCGGATACGCGTGGTCGCGGGTGACCACCGAGTGCCCGGGGCCACCATGATCGGTGTGCACCATCCAGCGCAGGCCAAAGGCCTTGGCCTGGGTCGCGTTGCGGCTGCGGCTGTAGGACGAATCGCCACCGCGCACCGGCGTGGGCGGCGTGGTGCTGCGGTCCCAGTCCACGCTCCATTCACTGTGAACGTGGTGGT
>JAEWLO010000330.1 GCA_023457475.1 Pseudomonadota bacterium
AACCAGCACCGCGTGCAGGCCGTCGCGGAGGCGGCGGCCACGCTCGGCGTCGTCGCGCAACTGTCGCAATGCGGCCAGTACGTTTCCCAGGCCGTCGCGCACCTGCTCGCCACCGAGCGTGTCGAGCGGCTCATCGGCGAAGTCGATCGCGGCTTCCACGTGGATGCGCAGACGCACCAGCTGTTCGCCAGCATCTTCGACCCGGCGTGAGAACACGCCGTCCAGCGAGCGACGCGCCGCGCGGGCGGCACGGCTGTCGCTGGCCGCGATCAGATCGGCGATGGCCTCGGCCTGCGCCAGGTCCAGCTTGCCGTTGAGAAACGCCCGCTCGCTGAATTCACCCGGCCGCGCCTGGCGCGCGCCGAGCGCGATGCAGCGGGCGACCAGCTGTTGCAACACAACCGGACTGCCATGTCCCTGCAGCTCCACCACGTCTTCGCCGGTGAAGCTGCGGGGACCCGGGAAGTAAAGGGCGATGCCGTCGTCCAGCACCTCCCCCCCGTTGTCGCGGAAGCGCGCGTAATGCGCGTGCCGGGCCTGGAGCGCAGGACATCCCAGTGAGACGGCGATGGCATGCGCGCGAGGACCGGACACGCGCAGCATGCCGACGCCCCCCGCGCCCGGCGCGGTCGCGATGGCGACAATGGTCTCGGTAGTCCCGTTCATGCTCAGAGTTTCTCCAGCTGTTCGCGGGCCTGCGCCGCACCGCTGCCCTGCGGCAGCAGCGCAAGATAGGTGGTGTACGCCTGCTTCGCTCTGGCCTTGTCACCGGCATGGTAGTACGCGTCCCCCAGGTTGAGGTGGGCGACCGCGCGCGAGGGATCGATCTTCAGGGTGTTCTCCAGCCAGCGCGCCGCTTCGGCATAGCGCGCCTGGCGGTAATAGACGAAGCCAAGGTTGTTGGCGGCCTGGGCGAAGTCCGGTCGCAGCTTCAGCGCCTCGGCGAACTGCGCGGCGGCTTCGTCGTAGCGCTTCTCGCGGTAGAGCTGCAGACCGCGATCATTGGCCTGCTGGGCGCGCTGGCGGTCCGGTGCAGGGCCTGCCGCCGGCACGACCAGCTTGGCCTGGCCGCCCTGCAGATCGGCCACGGTAACGGGCGCTGCGGCCGGGGCGGCGTCGGTGGCCGCGTCGACCTTGCTGTTCAGCGCAATGGCATCGGGGGTCAGCTGGCGGGTGTCTGCGTTGAGGTATTCCTGGTTGTCGGGGACCTGGAACACGAACTCGCCGCCCTGCGAACCCGGCAGGCTGCCGAATGCGGGCGTCTGCTGCGACACCGCCGAGACAGCGGGCGCCACGTAGGCGGCGAGCTCGGTACCGGTGATGAGCCCGTCGCCATTGAGATCGCCCTTCCCGGCCAGGGCCTGGAGCAGCACCCAGGTGAACACCGAATGGCCGTTCGGGCCGGCGTCGGCGACCTGCTGGTCGGCGCCGCCCGCGGTCAGCATCTGGCGCGCACTGCGGCGCGCGTTTTCGCGCAGGAACGCCGATGAGGATGGGCCCCCGCGGGTCAGCCCCAGTCCGCTGTAGCACGCATCCATCACGAACATCACATGTTTGGCCTTCATGCTCTCGGCGATGTTCTGCAGGTCAGTCATCGCGATCGCGTCGGTGGTGAAGGCTTCCGGGTCCGAGTCGACGGGAATGATGTAGCCGAGGTCACGTCCGGATGCGAGACGTTTGGTGGCGCCATGACCGGCGAAGAACACGAACACACGGTCGTTGCGTCCGGTGCGGTCATCGGCCAGACGGTCGTGGAAGGCGGCGAGGATGTTGTTGCGGGTGGCCTGCTGGTTCTTCAGCACGATCACCTGCGACGCCGGGAAGCCGAACTGACCGGTGAGCGTGTCGGCCACGGCCTGTGCATCATGACTGGCGTATTCCAGCTTGGGCCACTTCGCATACGCGTCGATGCCGACCACGATGGCCCAGGACTTCTCGTACCCGGTGGTGACGGTGGCGTCGGTCGTGCTGCCCTTGCGGGCGCGGCTCACGGTGAATTCGCGGCCGTTCCATCCGGCGAACTGGTATCCGTCGGCGATCAACCGGTCCAGGATCTGCGGCAGCGCCTTCACCGCGCGGTCATGGATGTCGTGGAACAGGATGATGCCGCGCTGTTCCTTCTGCACCTGTTCGACCACGCGCTGCACGATGGATTCGGGCACGGGGTCGGCCCAGTCCATCGAGTCGATGTTCCACATGATCGACTTCAGGCCGGCCTCGTTGAGCAGCTGCAGGCCTTCGGCGTTGCGCGCACCGTAGGGGAAGCGGAACAGGGGCGCGCGGCGGGTGTCCACGTCCCTGAGCAGGGTGTCGGTGGCGAGCACCTGTTCGCGCAGGGCGTCGCCGCTGGTGCGGGAGAGCTGGGCGTGGGTGAGGCTGTGGTTGCCCACTGCGTAGCCCTGCGCCATCAGGTTGCGGCTGATGCCGGCCATCGGTCCCAGTTTCACGCTGCCATCGGGTTGGATCTGGCCGAGATTGCGCCCGACCTCGAAGAACACACCCGGCACATCGTAGCGCTGCAGGATGGCGACCACTTCGTCGGTATAGGCCTTGTGCGGGCCGTCATCGAACGTGAGAACCACGGTCTTGGCCGGCAGGTCGCGGCCGAAAATCTCGCGGTCGCTGTCCTTCATCGAGATGGGATAGGGCTCGACCACGCCGTGGTCGCGCAGGATGGCTTCGCGGCTGTGCAGCGTGCGCAGGTGCGCCACGTAGTCGTCCCACTTCTCGCGCTTGAGCGCGATCGCGCGGGTGCGGTCGAAGCGACTGAAGATGCGGGTGATTTCCTGGTTGTAGTTGCGTTCGATGGCATCGAGCGCCTCCAGGTCCTCGCCGATGCGTTGATGCAGTTTGACCGCCGGTAGCGAGGAATCGTTGCCGATGCGTGCGTGCAGATCGCGCAGCACCTCGCGGAAGGCCAGACGGTCGGCGTCGTAGAGCTCAGGGGCCGATTCGATGTAGTCGAGCACGCTGCCCAGCGTGGCGAAGCGCTGCGGTGTGTTGCCACGCAGGAGGGTGTCGAACAGGCCGGCGATCGTCTCCCGCTGGACCAGGCCATCGTGGAACAGCTGCTGGCCGATCTGGCTGGAGGTGGTGCGGTCGGCCGGGGTCTGCTTCTCCTCGTCGGCCAGCAGCACGATGATCCGGCGATGGCCGTCCAGCTGCTTCTGCAGTGCGCCGAGCAACGGTGCGACCGCCGGGTCATGGGTGGCGACTGGGGCAGCGGCACCTGCTGGCGGTGTGGGGTCGGCGGGGGGGGTGCGGTCGCCGCAGGCAGCGAGCGCAAGGCCCAGCAGGAGTACGGAAGAGCAGCGGAACAGCAGCGTCGCGCGGGGCATGGTCAGTCCATTGGATGCAAGCGAAAAGCCCGCCGGGTGGCGGGCTTTTCGACGGGATTACTTCTTCTTGCTGGCCGGGGCGGCGGGAGCCGGAACCGGGTCGCTGCCGTGGCGCTTGGTCATCCACCACTGCTGGAGCAGACCCAGGCCGCCATTGACCACCCAGTACAGCACCAGACCGGACGGCATGAAGGCCATCATGACGCCGAAGATCAGCGGCATCATCTGCATCATCTTGGCCTGCATCGGGTCCATGCCCGGAGCCGGGGTCAGCTTCTGGGTCGCCCACATCACCGCCATGTTGATGACCGGCAGGATGAAGTACGGGTCGCGCGCGGTCAGGTCCTGGATCCAGCCGAGCCACGGGGCCTGGCGCAGTTCCACCGACTCGACCAGCACCCAGTACAGCGCGAAGAAGATCGGCATCTGGATGAGGATCGGCAGGCAGCCGCCCATCGGATTGATCTTTTCCTTCTTGTAGAGCTCCATCATCGCGGTCTGGAACTTCTGGCGATCATCGCCATAGCGCTCCTTGAGCTGCGCGATGCGCGGCTGGAAGCGACGCATCTTGGCACCGCTCTTGTACTGCACGGCCGAGAGCGGATAAAGCACCAGCTTCAGCAGCACGACGAGGCCGACGATGGCCCAGCCCCAGTTGTTGACGACCTTGTGGACCTGGTTCAGCACCCAGAACAGCCCTTGGCCGATGACCGCCATCAGCGAGAAGCGGCTGTAGTCGACCACGCGGTCCAGACCCGGCACATCTTCCTTGGCGATCTGGTTGACCAGCTTCGGGCCGACCCACAGGCGCGCCTCGGAACTCACCTGCTGGCCCGGGGCCACGGTGAACGCCGGGCCGGTGGCCATGATCTGGTCGCGACCGTCGTGCTGGGACAACGCGTAGTTGGCCGCCTGGTCCTTCTGCGGGATCCATGCAGTGAAGAAGTGGTGCTGCAGCATGGCGATCCAGCCGCCGGTAACCTGCTGGTTCAGCGGGCCGTCGTCCAGGTAGTCCTTGAAAGCGCGGCGCTGGTACTTCTTCTCAGCGTCATACCAGGTGGCGCCGTTGAAGCTGAAGGAGTCCGGGTTGGTCATGCTGCGCGAGAGGATGGTCGGCGCGCGGTCCAGGGTGCGGAAGACGTAACCGCTCCACGGCGCGGTGCCGGCATTGACCACCTCGTCCTTCACGTTGATCGCGTACTCGTTGCGGCTCACGGTGAAGGTACGGCGGATGGTGACGCCATTCGGGCCTTTCCACTCGAACGGGATCTGAAGTTCATCCTGGCCCTTGGCCAGCACGAAGTCCTTGGTATCGCCGACCAGGGTGAAGCCGTGCGCGTCCGGCACCGGCTTGCTCTTGTCCTGGCTGGTCCAGCCGGTGATGGCGCGGTACGGGTGGGCCGGGTCTTCGGTGAGCAGGCGAACCGGCGGGCTGCCTTCATCCTTGGTCTGCGGGAACTGCAGCAGCTCGGCGTCGAGTACGTTGCCGCCGTCCAGCACCAGACGCAGCACATCGGTGGTGACGGTGACGCGCGGTGCCGCGGTCGGCACCTGCGCGGTGGAACCGGCGGCCGGGGCGCTGCCCGGGGCCTGCGGCACGTTCGCGCTCGGCACGGTCCCGGCCGGGCCCGGCACGGGAGCCTGGGTCTGGGTGGCCACCGGGGTGGACGGGGCCGGGGCGGCCTTGTCGCGACCCCACTCGAACCACAACAGCACGGCCACCATCAGCCAGGCAAAGATCAGGAAAACGCGGGTCTGGTTCATCAGCGTGCAGGCTCTGCGGGGCCGGCATCAGCTGCCGGCTCGGACTGGGAAGGGGGGAGAACCCCGGGCGGCGGCATTGTGCCGTCCGGGCCCGGCATCGGCAATGCGCCAAGGCGGCGCAGCAGGCGTTCATAGGCCTGGCGGACAGTATCGTTGCTGGCGGTGCGGGCTGCGGGTCGGGCCACGACCACGAAGTCGCCGGGACTCATCCACGGGCGTATATGGCGTGTGGCGTCTCGCAGCACACGCTTGATCCGGTTGCGACCCACGGCATGGGGGTCGACTTTGCGCGACACGGCCATGCCCATCCGGGCCGGCGTGTCGCCCTGGCACCAGTGGATGGTCATGATCGGGTCGGATACACGGCGGGCGCCGTTGAAGACCGTAGAATATTCGGCACGCGTACGAACCCGCGCAGAGCGAGGAAATCGCTTGCGCGGGTCGGGACTGCTCATCGTCAGGATTGCGTCTGCCGCGGAGTGCGGCATTGCAATCAAGCGCTCAGGACTTTACGGCCCTTGGCGCGACGACGCGACAGGATCTTGCGGCCGTCAGCGGTCTTCATACGGGCACGGAAGCCATGGTCGCGCTTACGCTTGAGGTTGCTGGGTTGGAAAGTGCGCTTGGTGGCCATGCTGGGCCTCTGTAAGAAGGGGACGGAAAGAACCGGAAATTCTATAGACCAGGTGAGGGTGCCGTCAAGTGCAGGGCACTACGGGATTTCACTGGCCTGTGCAATAGCTGTGGATGTTTTTGTGAATAAGTGGGGGACAAGCATTCCCGGACCCCCGCGTCGGTGGTAGTCTGCGCCATCCATTTCTTCCCCTTCCGGCCTGCGGCACGGCGGCTTCGTGCGCCCTACCGCTGGCCCCAGACGAAAATTGCCGATGGATGCCTGGTCTCAATGTCTTGAACGCCTTGAAGCGGAGTTTCCGCCGGAGGACGTTCACACCTGGTTGAAGCCGCTGCAGGCTGACCTGCGCGCCGACAGCCTGGTGCTGTACGCGCCCAATGCCTTCATCGTGGACCAGGTGCGCGAGCTCTACCTGGCCCGGATCCGCGAGCTGCTGATGCATTTCGCCGGGTTCAGGGAGGTTTTTCTTGAAATCGGGTCGCGCCCGCGCGCAGTCGAGCCCCAGAACGCGCCGGTAGCGGCGCCGGCCGCCACGATGGTGGCCGAGCCGATGGTGCCGTTCGCCGGGAATCTCGACTCCCACTACACCTTCGCCAACTTCGTCGAAGGCCGCAGCAACCAGCTCGGCCTGGCAGCCGCCTTCCAGGCAGCGCAGAAGCCGGGCGACCGGGCGCACAACCCGTTGCTGCTGTACGGCGGCACCGGCCTGGGCAAAACCCACCTGATGTTCGCGGCGGGCAATGCCATGCGTCAGGCCAACCCCGGCGCCAAGGTGCTGTACCTGCGGTCGGAGCAGTTCTTCAGCGCGATGATCCGTGCGCTGCAGGAAAAGACGATGGACCAGTTCAAGCGTCAGTTCCAGCAGGTGGACGCGCTGCTGATCGATGACATCCAGTTCTTCGCCGGCAAGGACCGCACCCAGGAAGAGTTCTTCCACACCTTCAACGCCCTGTTCGATGGCAAGCAGCAGATCATCCTGACCTGCGACCGCTACCCGCGAGAGGTGGAAGGCCTGGAAGCACGGCTGAAGTCGCGCCTTGCGTGGGGCCTGTCGGTGGCGATCGAGCCGCCGGACTTCGAGACCCGTGCCGCCATCGTGCTGGCCAAAGCCCGCGAGCGCGGTGCGGAGATTCCCGACGATGTGGCGTTTCTGATTGCAAAGAAGATGCGCTCCAACGTGCGCGACCTCGAGGGCGCGCTGAATACCCTGACCGCCCGCGCCAATTTCACCGGCCGCGCGATCACCACCGAGTTCGCCCAGGAAACCCTGCGCGACCTGCTTCGCGCCCAGCAGCAGGCGATCAGCATTCCCAACATCCAGAAGACCGTGGCCGACTACTACGGGCTGCAGATCAAGGATCTGCTGTCCAAGCGCCGCACCCGCTCGTTGGCTCGTCCGCGACAGGTTGCCATGGCCCTGACCAAGGAGCTGACCGAGCACAGCCTGCCCGAGATCGGTGATGCCTTTGCCGGTCGCGACCACACCACGGTGCTGCATGCCTGCCGGCAGATCCGCACCCTGATGGAGACCGACGGCAAGCTGCGTGAGGACTGGGACAAGCTGATCCGGAAGCTGAGCGAATGATGCATGCACGGCGACCGCGCGTCATCGCATAAATCGGTGCAGAATCGCGGTACAAGCGCGGGACAGGGTGTGGATAAAAACGGCGTTCGCTTTCGCGGTAAAGTTATCCACAGTCTTCCCCACCCCTTGGGGTCGGGTAATACAGAGGGTTTCGGGGACTAAAAGTCTTTAAAAACCAAAGACTTAACTGTGTTTTCCAACGATTCTGCGTCTACCAGCACCACCAAGCTTTTGATTTATTCCACATTTTTTAAAGCATAGGGGCACGGAACCACATGCGTTTCACACTGCAGCGCGAAGCCTTTCTCAAGCCGTTGGCACAAGTCGTCAACGTGGTCGAACGCCGCCAGACCTTGCCGGTTCTGGCCAACTTCCTGGTTCAGGTGAACAAGGGTCAGCTTTCGCTGACCGGCACCGACCTGGAAGTGGAAATGGTGTCGCGGATCGCGGTCGAAGACGCCCAGGACGGCGAAACCACCATTCCCGCACGCAAGCTGTTCGAGATCATCCGCGCCCTGCCCGATGGCAGCCGGATCACGGTCTCGCAGAGTGGTGACAAGATCACCGTGCAGGCAGGCCGAAGCCGCTTCACATTGGCCACCCTCCCCGCCAACGACTTCCCGTCGGTGGATGAAGTGGAAGCCACCGAGCGTGTCGTGATCGGCGAAGCCACGCTGAAGGAACTGATTGAGCGCACCGCGTTCGCGATGGCCCAGCAGGACGTGCGCTACTACCTCAACGGTCTGCTGTTCGACCTGCGCGGCGATGCCCTGCGTACCGTCGCCACCGATGGCCATCGCTTGGCGTTGTGCGAAACCGACTTGGAGAAAGCCAGCGGCGCCAAGCGCCAGATCATCGTGCCGCGCAAGGGTGTGACCGAGCTTCAGCGCCTTCTGGAAAGCGGTGAGCGCGAGATCGAGCTGGAAGTCGGACGGAGCCACGTGCGCGTCAAGCGCGACGATGTCACCTTTACCTCCAAGCTGATCGATGGTCGCTTCCCCGACTACGAGGCCGTGATTCCGATTGGTGCCGACCGCGAGGTGAAGGTGGATCGCGAAGCGCTGCGCGCCTCGCTGCAGCGTGCTGCGATTCTGTCCAACGAGAAGTACCGTGGGATCCGGGTGGAAGTTTCGCCTGGCAACCTGAAGATCAGCGCCCACAATCCGGAACAGGAGGAAGCGCAGGAAGAGATCGAAGCGGATACCACCGTGAGCGACCTGGCCATCGGTTTCAACGTGAACTACCTGCTGGACGCCCTGTCTGCACTGCGCGACGAGCACGTGGTGATCCAGCTGCGTGACTCGAACTCGTCGGCGCTGGTGCGTGAAGCCAGCAGTGAGAAGTCGCGCCACGTCGTGATGCCGCTGCGTCTTTGACCTGAGCCTTGGTTCCACGTGGAACGAGATGAAAGAGCCCGGCCACGTGCCGGGTTTTTTTTTGAGTTCCACGTGGAACGTGGTGACATGCCATGCGTGTCGCCTCTTCCAGCTGACTGAAGCCATTGCCTGGACGACAGTCCTGCGCCTCCGTTCAAGCCGAACTCATCCAAGGCGAAACCTGATGTCGCTTCTTGGCTCAATGACGCTTCCATTGCTTTAAATCTGTATATAAATCTAAAGCTAGGTGGTGATGGTAGAGCCAGATTTGGTTGAAAAGTATATTAAGTATTTGATAGTTAAAGATAATTAGACCCTGAAACCCCCTGTAAAACAGCCCGTGGAGGTGGGGGTGAACCTGTGGATATGTTCTGCTCCACGATTCCAGCGCTTTTTTATCCACAACCTGCCAAGCGCTTGTGCATAAGTCATACAGACGCCATGTGGGTAAGTAGGCGCCCGTCTGAAACGATCGTTCCCTTCGGCCTCGGCAGTCCTCCAGACGCCCCGGAAGAAACACGTCAAATTTCTTGAAATCCGCAAGGCAGATCCCCTGTTCGATCCCCAGATTTCAGGGAATCAGCAGCCATTCCACGCTCGGAGTCGTTCCATGAAGCGCGTATCCCCCACCTGCCTGCCCACACGCCTGATCCCAGCCTTTGCAGTAAGCTGATCGGCTGGACCTCCTACCTTGGACCACCGCCCCGCGCGGCTACGATCGACCGCATGCATATCCGTCGTCTCTCTCTCCACAACGTCCGCCGGTTCGATAGTGTGGACCTGGCTCCTCAACCGGGCATCAACCTGATTACCGGCGATAACGGTGCGGGCAAGACGAGTGTGTTGGAGGGACTGCACCTGATGGCTTATGGACGCAGCTTCCGGGGGCGGGTGCGCGATGGGCTGGTGCGGCAGGGCCGTGACGCGGTGGAAGTGTTTGTTGAGTGGGACGAGCAACGTGCGGGTGCGGACACGGCCACACGGCGCAAGGCGGGACTCCGGCATACAGGCCAGGAGTGGAAAGGCCGCCTTGACGGAGAGGATGTTGCCCAGCTGGGCAATCTGTGCGCTGCGCTCGCGGTGGTGACGTTCGAGCCTGGCAGCCATGCGTTGGTCAGCGGCGGTGGCGAGCCCCGGCGCCGATACCTGGATTGGGGCTTGTTCCACGTGGAACCTGACTTTCTGTCGCTATGGCGCCGGTATTCGCGTGCGCTGAAGCAGCGCAATGCTCTGCTCAAGCAGGGCGGCCATCCGCAGGCGCTGGACGCGTGGGATCGGGAGCTGGCGGAGTCCGGTGAACCGCTCACGGCACGTCGCCAGCAGTACATCGAACGCCTGCAGGATCGCACCGTGGAACTGGCGCGACACCTGGCCCCCAACCTGCAGATCCACTCCCTGACGCTCAGTCCCGGGTGGCGGAAGCAGGAGCTTTCGCTGGCGGATGCTCTGTTGCTCTCCCGCGAGCGCGACCGTATTGCCGGGTACACCTCTGTGGGCCCCCACCGCGCAGACTGGAGCGTGGGGTTCGCCGAGATTCCTGGCCGGGAAGCCCTCTCGCGTGGCCAGGCCAAGTTGACGGCGCTCACGTGCCTGTTGGCCCAGGCGGAGGACTATGCCGAGCAGCGCGGCGAATGGCCGGTGATCGCCCTGGACGACCTGGCATCGGAGCTGGACCGTACCCATCAGGCCCGGGTGCTGGAGCGCCTGGCCGCCGGCCCGGCGCAGATATTCATCACCGCAACCGAAACACCGTCGGCGCTTCACGGAGCGGACCATATCACCCGGTTCCACGTGGAACATGCGCTGGTCCAGCCTGTGCCATAGTGCGTACAGGGGCCCGATGCGCCCGGCTGTTATAATTCCTGCTGCAACCCTTTATCCCTCGGTGCCCGCGCTCCACGCGGTGCCCGACCTGCGGAGCCTACGGCAAGCGCAATGACTGACGAACAGAACACCCCGGCACAAAACGGCAATTACGACGCCAACAGCATCACCGCCCTGGAAGGCCTGGAGGCGGTTCG
>JAEWLO010000331.1 GCA_023457475.1 Pseudomonadota bacterium
CTGCGTGGCTGTGGCTCTCCCGTTGAAGCTTCAGCCACGCAGGGCGTGGCTCTACCGCAGGGAAGCCTTCACGCGTAGGGACACGCCATGCGTGTCCACCGCAGCCCAGCCGCAAGCCCGCCATCGAAGGCAAGCACAGCCATCGGCTCACCGCGATTGGAGCGCTGCAGCACGAACCTCCGCGGTGATGTCACGCACGCCGGCGATTTCCAGAACGCCTGGACGAAAGTGCACCACGTGAGCATTCGTATGCGCCCGGTACACTGCCAGCTTCTGCACCACCTCAAGCGGAATCAATGCCGCATAGCGAATCTGCAGTGACTCATCGAACAAGACCGCCGCAAGGGAGTCGAACGGGTTCGCTGCAAGGTTCCGCAAGGCGCTCAGCTGGGTACTGCCGTTCTCCTTGGTCAGCCGACGGCCTTTGATCTGAATCCGGGCTCCGTCCCTGGATATCGCGTCATACCCGGCTCTTGAGTTGTTCTCGAGCGTGGCATTCAGGGCTTGGGAGACAAGCGTCTCCGTATAGTCGCCTACAGGATTGTTCGAGCTTCTCACTACGCCTCGGGCGCGCAGACGAGCCATGAGACGACAGTGCAGCTCCAGCAGTTGATGGTCGGATAGATCATCGATGTTCATAAGCTCCCATACGCGCAGATCACTGCCCATACTTGGGCGGCACACTCGCTCGGCGGCGCATCGGCATGGAATCAACTCAGGGCGTGAACCAGATTGCCAATGAGCTTCACAACTTCACCGCCTTCGTTCCATAAGAACCACATGACAGCCACCACGGCGAGACCGTGAGCATTCCGCTTCCTCACGCGAAGGACATAGTATGGCCTTGCGGCGGGTGCTTTCGAATCGGCTGCTTCCTCCAGCTGGGCCTGGCTCATGCTCATTCCATTGATCGGGGTATAGGGTGCCGCGCCTCGGCTACCGGGCTACTTTCAGCGCAATTGAACCTATCAACCCGCGCATTCAGTCGTCAAGACGTTTGCGCTGTGGCGGAGATCGGTTTCGGTTCCGCGTGACTCGCGGACTGGAGCGCCCGCCGATTTGAGCGTAACGCGATGGTTGCGCAAGAGGCTTGGCGGGCTTGTTCTGGTCAAGCTGGTTAGACAATGGAAGTATGTAGACTCTGTTGCCTACGCCACCGTCTCCTCCGGCGTAAGCACGAGGGACTTTCCATCGAAGCCAACCGTCACCCACCCTCCCGAGCGGAAGCCCAGCTGGTACAGCCACATGCCGCGCATGCGCATCGATGGCACCCGCACCTCCTGTCCCTCTTCGGTTATCCCGGGGCAGCCGAGAGAGCCTGTGCAGAAGCGCGTGGGTCTGCGTGTGTACCACTTGCGTTTGCGGCAGCGGGCGTAGATGAAGGGGTTGGTGGGTTTGTTCGCATCTGAATCGACTTCAACCTCGGCTTGAGGCTTGTCAGGGCCTTCTTTGCGCATGATGTTTCCTCCTCTTTGAGTGGCCCTCGATGGATTGAGGGGTCGGGAGGCTGACAACCGCAAGCATCACGGCGTGACGTATTTCCACGAGGGTGTTGTATTCCGGCACACTCCCGACAAAGAACGTCCACACTTAGGTTGCTAGAGGTTGTCAGGCCTCGGAGGGCACCATGCGCGTTTCCAATGTGCGATTGGAAATTGATGCCGAGCAATCGTAGCGGAATGATCGATAGGCGACGCCTATGGTGCGACGCAATCGGCCGGCGAGGTACGACTTCGTTCGGTGGTCATGCCCTATCGCGGTGGAGTCGTTATCGGCAGTCGATTGGGATGCGACCCTACCGGGGCTTGGTCTCACCCCGGATTCTGTGTGGCGGGATCGGCGCTGCTTGAACGGCGGAGTGCACCCTTCGAATGCACTCCGGCCATTGCCTTTGCATGTCGCTTTCAACCTCGCTCCTCTGCGCACGCAATGGCGATCAGCGTCTGGCCCGCTGTCGCTACTGGCCTGCGTTGCGATGACGACTACGCTTTCGCCAACCGCAGCAGTTCCTTTGCCACTGCCTCCGAGCTGGCCGGGTTCTGCCCCGTGACCAGCCGACCATCGGTCACCTGATACGGGGCCCAGTCCGCGCCCTTCTCGAACTTGCCGCCCAGCGCCGTGAGTTCATCCTCCACCAGGAACGGCACGATATCGGTGAGCTCCACTGCGGCTTCCTCGCTGTTGGTGAAGCCGGTCACGCGACGTCCCTTGACCAGCGGACTTCCATCGGCTGCCTTGACGTGGCGCAGCACACCGGGCGCATGACAGACGAAGCCCACCAGCTTGCCCGAGCGCTCGAAAGCCTCGATCAGCGCGATGGACGCTTTCGATTCCGCCAGGTCCCACAGCGGCCCGTGACCACCCGGGTAGAACACCAGGTCGAAGTCCGCCGCGTCGATCTCCGAGAGCTTCGTGGTATTCGCCAGCGCCTTCTGCGCATCGGGATACTGCTTGAACCGTCCGGTCTGCTCGGTCTGGAAATCCGGCAGGTCGCTCTTGGGGTCCAGCGGCGGCTGACCGCCCGCCGGCGAGGCCAGCGTGACGTCTGCACCGGCATCCTTGAATACGTAGTACGGCGCGGCGAACTCCTCCAGCCAGAAACCGGTCTTCTTGCCGGTGTTGCCGAGGGTGTCGTGCGAGGTCAGGACCATCAGGATCTTCATGGGGGTTCTCCGTGGGGCGCGGCGGGTATGGGGCAGGCCCCGCAGTGGCGTGAGGCGACGGAGGCCATGCCCGCGATGATAGGCCCCACACCCGACGCGCCGACGTGATCAAGGGAGAAACACCGCGTGACCGAACGCCCATCCTTGAAAGGTCCTCGGCCTGCGTCAGATCTGACTCAGGCCACCGTCGACGACCAGCTCAGTGCCGGTGATGTACGAGGCATCGTCGGACGCAAGGAAGGACATCGCCTTGGCCATCTCGTCCGCCGTGCCAGCCCGCCCCAGCGGTGCCTTCACCGCTACGTCGGCCACGAAGTTCTCGATGTCCTGCCCGCTCATGCCCAGTTCCGTGGTGTAGGCCGGCGTCACCACGACACCCGGCGCGATCAGGTTGACGCGGATGTCGCGCCCCTTGAGGTCGGACGCCCAGGTCCGCACAAAGGAGCGCAGGGCGGCTTTGGTCGCCGCATACACGCCGAACGCGGGCGTGCCCTGGTGGGCGGCAATGGAGCCGGTCACGACGATGGCCCCGCCCTGCGCCATCAGCGGCAGCGCCTTCTGCACGGTGAAGAGCGTGCCCTTCACGTTGATGCCGAGGTACTTGTCGACCTGGGCCTCGGTGATCGAACCGAGCGGGGCGAACTCGCCGCCGCCCGCATTGGCGAACAGCAGGTCGATGCGCCCGTGTGCGGTGGTGATCGCCGCCATGATGGCGTCGAGATCGGTGGCCACCGCGATATCACCGCGGAGTGCGATGGCATCGTGGCCGATGTCCGCCACCGCCCGCTCCAGCTCGGCCTGGCGGCGGCCGGTGATCACCACCTGCGCGCCCTCCAGCGCCAGCCGTTTGGCCGCAGCCAGGCCGATGCCGGAAGTGCCACCGGTGATCAGTGCCACCTTGCCGGCGTGCTTGCTGGTGTGGATGTGGGTGAGGTTCTGGGTGTTCATGGTGAATGACCTTGTTTGCGGCGGCTGCCGGGTTGAGACCACTCTATTGATGCCGCCCAGGCGGATAAATCCCGTATCTGTTGAATCTTTATTTCCACAGGGAAATAATCAGACTCCCAGCCAGGATCCTGAGATGGACCATCTACAAGCCTTGCGTGGCTTCACCCGCGTGGTTGAAACCGGCGGGTTCACCCGCGCGGCGGACTCACTGCAGATGCCTACGGCCACGCTGAGCAAGGCCATCAGCGCCTTGGAGAAGCACCTGGGCGTGAAGCTGCTCGAGCGCACCACGCGGCGCGTTCGTGTCACCCACGACGGCATGGCCTACTACCAGCGCGTGCAGCATCTGTTGAACGAACTCGATGATGTGGAGGCCACACTGGGCCGGGCGCAGGGAAGCCCGCGCGGGCGGCTGCGCGTGGACACCGGCGGCTCCACCGCCAGCGGCCTGTTGATTCCCGCGCTGCCCGACTTCTGCGCGCGCTATCCCGACATCCAGTTGCAGTTGGGTGTAACCGATCGCACGGTGGATCTCATCGGCGAAAACATCGACTGTGCGATCCGCAGCACCGCCGATGACGAGGCTTTGATATCACGCAGGATCGGCACATTGGCGTGGACCACCTGCGCCAGCCCCGCCTACCTGTCGCGACACGGTGTGCCTTCCCACCCACGCGAGCTGCTGGAGGCACGGTTCCCGGTTGCCGGGTATTTCTCCGCGCACAGCGGCAAGGCACCGCCGCTTCATTTCCTTGAGAATGGCGTGCCGCTTGAGATCTCGCCGGAGTGCAGCGTGATGGTCAACGAAAGCAATGCCCACCTGGCGACCGCCTTGGCCGGCATCGGGGTGATCCACACCCTGGATTTCATGGTGCGGCCGGCGATCGCGCGCGGTGAGCTGGTCGCGGTGCTGGAGGCGTGGCGGCCTGCGCCGCTGGATGTCTACATCGCCTATGCCCCCAGTCGGCAACTGAGTACGAAGGTACGGGTGTTTGTTGACTGGGTGAGTGCGCTTTATGGGCGTCTTGAGGCGGATAGCGGGGGCTGAGCGCGCGGCTTCGTTCTGTGGTCATGCCCTACCGGTGTGGCATTGGTATCGGCAGTCGATTGGGATGCGACCCTACCGGGCTCCCAGGGCCGTTGACGCGAATGGGTCTGGCACGCGCCGTCGGGGTTGTTGAATACCGGGGTGGCCCGGGCGTGGGCCACCCCGTTCCTCTGCTACTGGAAGTCCAGCGACAGCTCGACAAACATCGAGCGGCCGAAGGCGTTGTACACACCCTGATCGTAGTACGGCCAGTTGCCGTTGGTGTAGTCCACCGGCGGGCGTTCGTTGGTTACGTTGTTGGCGGTCAGCAGCACGCTGGCCATCTTGTTGATGCGGTAGTTGACCGTCGCGTTCCAGGTCGTCCACGGGCCGATGTTGCGCTCCTCGCCCACGGAGTTCCAGGTGCGGGCATTGCGGACGCCGTACACATTGGTGCTGAAGGCCCCGATGTTCCAGTTCACACCAAGCGTGGCGCGGTAGTGCAGCTCATTGGAGTTGGCACAGCACAGCTGGTCATACACCGGGTCGCCTTCCTGCTGCTGCAGCTCGTGCTTGAGCGGCCGGTAGTAGCCCGCACTCACGCCGAAGTCGCCCACACGCCCAGCGCTCCAACGGTAGTCGCCCGATGCCTGGATGCCGGTCTGGCGCTGCTTGGCCAGATTGATCGGGTAGGAGAACACCTTGGAGACGCCATTGGGATTGAGCGGGTCGGTGCCCGGCAGGCGCTGCACCTGGGCGAGAACCTGCTGGCACGTGGGCGAGTTGATATCGAAGGCGACGTCGCCGTTCTCGGACCGCCCCAAGCGGCAGTTGGCCTCGGTGGTGAGGATGCTGTCGGTGCCGAGAATGGACACTTCGTTCTCGATCTTCACCGAGTTGTAGTCCACCGAAAGGTTCAGGGCGTTGTCCAACGCCGACCAGACGAAGCCATAGGTGAAGGTTTCGGCCGTGATGTCCTTCAGGTTGCGGTTGCCGGTGCTGGAGGACAGCACCGACAGCGAAGACTGCGGGCAATCGTCGAAGTTCTCCGAGGTATAGCCGGCCTGCCGGCACAGGAAGGTGTCGGTGTTGGTGGTATAGCCACTGCTCTCCCGGGAATACAGGTAGAACATGTCGGGTGACCGGAATGCGGTGGCATAACTGCCCCGCAGCAGCAGCGACTCTACCGGGCGGTACTCCAGGCCCAGCTTCCAGGTCGCCTTGCCGTTTCCGCCGCCGCCCTGCAGCGAGTACTTGTCGTAGCGACCGGACAGATTGGCGCTGAAGGTGTCGAAGATCGGCACCTGCAGTTCGGCACCCACCGCGTACAGGTCGCGCTGGCCCTCGGCCGAGGTGCCAGCGGTCTGGCCGCGGAACATCACCCCGGCATTCGGATCGGCCGACTGGTTGAAGAACTTTTCGCGGGTGCCCTGCAGGATCATCGCAAAGCCGACATCGCCGGCAGGCAGGCCGAACAGCGAGGTGTTGGTCACCAGCGCGGTGACGTTCGTGCGGGAGGCCTTCGACGCCGCACGGTTGGTGCCGCTGAACTGGTCGTACTGCTCACGCGTCAACGGCTGGTACAGCACATCCAGGTTCGGCGCATAGGCGTCGTAGCCGTTGACCTTGCCCAGCTGGGGTCCGAGGTAATAGTCATCGATGCCGCCGGTGGCCAGGAAATCCGTCGATTTGCGGGTGACATCGGTGCTTGACCGGTTCACGTACACGTCGTAGTCGAAGCCGGTGTCGCCGATCCCGCCGCGTGCACCGGCGGTGATGTTCAGCGACCGCGTGTAGACCCGCTGGTCCTTCGCGTCCATGCCCACTTCCTCGGGCGCGTAGATGCGCTGCCACTGCTCGTAGTTGCCAGTGGTCTGGTTGTAGAAGGTCTTGTTCCAGAAGGGGCTGCCACCGGAATAGGTCGGGCGGCCGAAGCTGAAGAGGATGTCCGAATACAGCTCGGTGGTTTCGCTGAGGTGGTAGCGCAGGAAGGTGGTGGCGTTCACGTCCTCGCTCTTGTTGTAGAGCGTGGCGGTGCCGACATTGTCGGGGCTGCCGCAGTAGTAGCCGGTGCCCGCCGCGTTGCGGTGCGCATAGGTGGTGCTGCCACCGAACAGGTAGGACAGCGGTTCGCAGGTCGCCTGGCCGGGGTCGATGTAGCCGTTCGGGGACATCTGCATGCGCAGGAAGGTGCGCGAAGGGTCCTGCGCGCCGGTCGGGCTGTCGGTGACACTGTCGATGTAGCTGCGGTCGGAGGCGAAGATCGGCTTCTGCTTGGTGTACTCCAGCCCATAGCTGACGTCGAGGTTGCCGAAGGAATGGCCGTTGCTGAAGATGAAGCGCTGGCTGGAACCGCCGCCGTCGCTGTAGCCGCCGGCACGGTAGCGGAAGTGCGCCCCCTCCACCTTGTCCTTCAGCACGATGTTGATGACGCCCGCCACGGCCGATGAGCCGTACACCGAGGACTGCCCACCGGTGAGTACGTCGATGCGTTCGACCATGCCCAACGGGATGTTGGCGATGTCGACGATGCTGGTGTTGCCGTTGTAGGCAAGTGGATAGCTGTTGAGTGGCCGCCCGTTGAGCAGGGTCAGCGTATAGCTCGGGTCCAGCCCGAACAGACTGACCGTCTTGGCACCCGGGGTATAGAAGCCCGTCCCTTGGGAATCCTGCACCGAGCCATTCGACATGGGCAGCGAGCGCAATGCATCGAACACGGTGGTGAAGCCCTGCGATTCGATTTCCTGTGCGGTGATGGTGGTCACCGGCGAAGGGCCTTCGATCTGCGCGCGGGGAATCAGCGAGCCGGTGACGTTCACGGTGTCGAGCTGACGTGTGGTCGGCGCGGCCCCGTCCTCTTCGGGTGGGGCGGTCTGTGCGTGTGCAACAACGGGATGGAGCAGTACGGACGACACCAGCAACGACAGCAACGTGCGCTTCATCTTGCAGATCTCCAGTACGAGGTCTCCCGGCGCTGCAATGGCGCAGGAGGTTTTGGGTGCAGGGGGTTCCGTGGGGCGTGGGGGTGCTGATTTTCTAGATCGATCTAAATGAATTGTCAATAATTTGAAATGAAACCATTTCCAAGCGCTTAGATCGAACGAAATGGCACTTGCGGGCGGCCGGGACCCTGTTGCAGGATCAGCGCGGTTGCCCATCACGTTGTGGAGTGCCGCGTATGCGTCTGCGCCGTTGCCTGATCGCCTCTGTCGTTGCTGCAACCCTCGCCTTCCCCGCTGCACACGCGGCGGATATCCAGCAGACCCAGGGCGGCGTCACGCTGAGCTACCAGGACCAGAGCGGCTCAACGGCTGCGGAGGTGCGCGACCGCATCATCGCCACCTTCTTCGCTACGTATCCGCGTCAACGCAGCGACTTCCATCCCTCGGCACCGTCCAGCGTGCGCATCGTGATGGACCCGTCCTATGACGGCGTTGCCTATGTGGGTGAGAAGGAGAAGTCGGCCACCATCACCATCAATCCGGGTTGGTTGGAGAAGCACCCCCACGACACCGACCTGGTAACGCACGAAGCGATGCATATCGTGCAGGGCTATCCGGGCTACGCCAGCGAGCGGGCCCCTTCGTGGCTGGTGGAAGGCATCGCCGACTACGCCCGCGACCAGTACGGTGTCGACAATGCATCCGGCGGCTGGGCGCTGCCCACGCAGGTGAAGCCGGAGCACAAGGCCGACACCGGCTACCGGGTGACCGGTGCGTTCCTGAAGTGGAGCGAGGCCGAACATCCGGGCCTGGTGAAGGCGCTGGATGCGGCCTTGCGCAAGGGCAGCTATACGCCGGCGTTGTGGAAGGCGCAGACCGGGAAGGACCTGCCGGCGCTGTGGGAAGCGTACGCTGGCCGGCAGGACGGTGGCGTGCGGGGGTGATCGCACCCGCCGGGCGGTTCAACGTGCGACGTTGCGGTCCAGGAACGCGAGCATGCGCGCCGCGATTTCGCCGCCATGGGTCTCGATGGCGAAGTGACCCGTGTCGAGGAAGCGCACTTCGGCCTTCGGGTTGTCCCGCCTGTAGGCCTCGGCACCGGCCGGGATGAAGAACGGGTCGTTCTTGCCCCAGATTGCCAGCGTCGGCGGTTGGTATTGGCGGAAGAACGCATGCAGTTTCGGGTACTGCTTCACGTTACTGCCGTAGTCCAACAACAGGTCCATCTGCGGTTCCACGCCGATGCGCGCGATCGCGGCGGACGCCAACTGGTAGCTTTCCGGCGCGATCAGTGACGTATCGCGGACGCCCTCGGTGTACTGCCACTTGATCATGTCCGGCGTGTTGAAGCGGCGCAGCGCTTCACGGTTCTCGGCCGTCGGCGCATCCCACGCCTTGCGCATGTCGGCCCAGCCCGCGCTCAGGCCTTCTTCGTAGGCATTGCCGTTCTGGCTGACGATGGCGGTGATCCTGGTCGGATTCGCGACAGCCAGGCGCCAGCCGACGGGCGCGCCGTAATCGAACACATAGAGTGCATACCGATCCATGCCCTTCTCGACGGTGAACGCATCAATGACCGATGCCACGTTGTCGAACGTGTAGTCGAACGCGACGTCCGACTTCACCGTGGTCTGCCCGAAGCCGGGCAGGTCGGGCGCGATCACGCGGTAGCGCTGCGCCAGCACCGGGATCAGGTCGCGGAACATGTGCGACGAAGCACCGAAGCCGTGGAGCAGGAGTACGGCCGGTGCGTCCGCAGGCCCCGCTTCGCGATAGAAGACGCTGACGCCGTGGATGTCGACGGTGCGGTAGTGGACCTGGGCAGGCTCGGCCGCCGCCGCAGGTAAGGTGCTGCCCAGCGTGGCGGCAGCAAGCAGAAGGCTTTTGAGGTTCATGACGGGTCTCGCGATAGGAGTGGGATGCACGCAGTAACCTTTCATATCGACTTTACGCGGTTACTTTGGCGCAGTCTGCGCCGGTTGTGGTAACCTGTCAATCATTCGTTTAGGGGTTACTACCGTGAGCATAGCCAGGTCCCAAGAAGGTGCCGGCAGCACCGATGCCCCCCAGGTGGGCGACCACCTGGCGCTGGACCTGCTGAATACGGAGGCCCGCAACCAGGGTCATGCGGTGGACTTCTGGACGTCGGGCGAGTCGGTGTACCGGTGGCTGGTACGACAAGGTGTTGCAGCCCCAGAGGCGCGCGGGGAGATTCCGGCGGACCTTCTGGCCCGCGGCCGTGCGCTGAGGGCGGCCGTTCGCGAAGCAATCGCCGCGCGCAAGGCGGGTGGCCCGGTTGCCGTCGATGTCCTCAACGATTATCTGCAGGCCTACCCGACGTCGCCGCGTCTGCAGCGCGACGATGCGGGCGCGATGACGCTGGTTCGTGTGCCACGCGGCGATGCGACGGCATCGTTGCTCGGTCCGGTGGCTGAAGCCACGGCCGAACTACTCGCCGAAGGCGACTTCGCGCTGGTCCGGCAATGCGAGCACCCCGACTGCATTCTGTGGTTCTACGATCGCACCAAATCCCACAAGCGACGCTGGTGCAGCATGGCCCAGTGCGGCAACCGTCAGAAGGCGGCCAAGTTTCGGCAACGCGCCAACGCTTGATCTGCGCGCGAACGCATTCGAGCGCACACCTCTTACACCTCATCGCGGTCTGCGCTGACATCTTCCGTTGTCCCGCGCCTGCATGCTTCCAGGTTCCAACCACAACCGGAACCCCGCATGAGCCTGGCGCTGGTGCACAGTCGCGCGCGCGTGGGCATTCTCGCCCCCGCCGTGCGCATCGAAGTGATGCTGAGTGGCGGCCTGCCGCACACCACGATGGTCGGTCTTCCCGAAGCAGCGGTGCGCGAATCGCGTGATCGCGTGCGTGCGGCGTTGCTGTGCGCCCGCTTCGACTACCCCGCCGCGCGCATCCTCATCAACCTGGCACCGGCCGATCTTCCCAAGGAGGGCGGTCGCTTCGACCTGGCGATCGCGCTCGGTATTCTGGCCGCCAGCGGCCAGATCGATCCGCTGCTGCTGGACCGTTACGAATTCTTGGGCGAGCTGGCACTGACGGGCGAGCTTCGGCCGGTGGACGGGGTGCTGCCTGCCGCGTTGGCCGCTGCTGAAGCAGGTCGCACCCTGATCGTCGCCACACCCAACGGTGCGGAGGCGGGGCTCGCCCAGCATGCCGATGTCCGTGTGGGTCGCACCCTGTTGGAAGTCTGCGCCGCGTTGGCCGCGCATGATCTGCCCAAGGCCGTGCCCGCAGCGGCGGTGACCGCCCAGGTGCCCGACCTGCGCGACGTGCGTGGCCAGCACCTGGCACGACGGGCGCTGGAAGTCGCTGCTTCCGGAGGCCACCACTTGTTGCTGCTGGGTAGCCCTGGCTGCGGCAAGACATTGTTGGCGTCGCGCCTTCCCGGCATCCTCCCCGACGCTACCGAGAAAGAAGCCCTGCAGACCGCCGTCATCGCCTCCTGCAGCGGCAATGGCATCGATACCACCCGCTGGCGGCAGCGTCCGTTA
>JAEWLO010000332.1 GCA_023457475.1 Pseudomonadota bacterium
CCCGACCGGAGGAGGCACCCACGAACAGGCCGATCAGACCGGCCACGCCGCTGGCCAGCAGCAGCGAGGTGAACAGGAACGCCGCGACCGCCGCCCCGCCACCGCCCAGCAGGGCGCGAACCGGGCGCGGCAGTGCGCCGAGAATGCCGCGCAGGAAGGTGCCGACGAAGAAGCCGATCATCAGCGCGATCGGCCAGCCCTCGCCGCCCCCCGCATCGCCACGGGCCGCGCGATGGTCACTGACCGGAGCCGGCAACGCCTCGCCGTCGATCAGTTTGACCAGGGCACCGGTGGCGTCGGTCAGGCCGCCGGCGTAGTCGTTGCTGCGGAACTTCGGGGCCAGGTATTCCTGGATGACGCGGTTGGCGATCGCATCGGGAATCGCGCCTTCCAGGCCATAGCCCGGTTCGATGCGTACCCGCCGGTCGTCCTTGGCGACCACCAGCAGCACGCCGTCGTCCACGCCCTTGCGGCCGATCTGCCACTGCTCGAACACCCGCTGGGTGTACTGCGCGATGTCTTCGGGCGCGGTGCTGGGCACCATCAGGATCTGCAGCTGGCTGCCCTTGCGCTGCTGCAGGGCCAGGGCCTGGTCGATCAGGGCCTGGCGGCTGGCCGCATCCAGCGTGCCGGTGGTGTCCACCACCGGGCTGTCCATCGGCGGAATCGCGGCGGGTGTCTGCGCCCAGCCCAGGGAGGCCAGGCACAGCAGGCACAGCAGCAGCACCGTACGCAGCAGGCAGGTCCGCATGGGATCAACCGCCCGGCTGCGGGGCCTGTTGCGGCTGCGGCTGCGGCTGCGGCGTCGGTGCCGCCGGCTGATTGCCGAACTTCACCGCTGGCGGCTGCGCGATCTGCGCTTCGTTCTCCACCGTGAAGTTGGGCTTGGTGGCGTAGCCGAAGATCTTGGCGGTGATCAGCTGCGGGAACGAGCGGATATAGGTGTTGTAATCCTGCACCAGCTGGATGTAACGGCCACGCGCCACGGTAATGCGGTTCTCGGTGCCTTCCAGCTGCGCCTGCAGGTCGCGGAAGCCCTGGTCGGACTTCAGGTTCGGGTAGTTCTCGGTGACCACGAGCAGCCGCGATAGTGCCCCGCTCAGTTCACCCTGGGCCTGCTGGAACTGCTTGAGCGACTCGGCGTCGTTGGCGTTCACGTTCACCTGCCCTACGCGGGCGCGGGCGTTGGTGACGTCAGTGAGCACCTGGCGCTCCTGGTTGGCGTAGCCTTCCACGGTCTGCACCAGGTTGGGAATCAGATCGGCCCGGCGCTTGTACTGGTTGAGCACCTCGGCCCAACCCGCCTTGACCTGCTCATCCTTCTGCTGGATGGCGTTGTAACCGCACCCTGACAGCAGCACGGCCAGGGTGGCCAGGAACATCATTCGCATGAACGATCGCATGACCGGCTCCGGATCGGGTTGGACCGGGCCGGAGCATGCCATGAATAGGGGTTAATACCCCGTCATGGCGGTAGCTGCCGACGCGTGTCGGGACGGGTTTACCAGTTACCCGCACCCGGCACGTGGTGGGCCAGCGCGCGGCGGCGCATCAGCAGGTTGAGCCATTCCACCAGCACCGAGAAGCCCATGGCGGAGTAGATGTAGGGCTTGGGCACGTGCACGTCCAGGCCGTCCAGGATCAACACCGCACCGATCAGCAGGATGAAGGCCAGTGCCAGCATCTTCACGGTCGGGTTGGCGTCGATGAAACGGCCCAGCGGGTTGGCCGCCAGCAGCATCACTGCCACCGAGAGCAGGATCGCCGCCACCATCACCGGGATGTGGTCGGCGATGCCCACGGCGGTGATCACCGAATCCAGCGAGAACACGATGTCGATGATGGCGATCTGCGCGATCACCATGCCGAACACCGCCGAAGCCTTGGTGGTGGTGGGATCTTCATCCTCACCGCCGGTGATCAGCTCGCGGATTTCCATGGTGCCCTTGATGATCAGGAACAGGCCGCCGAGGATCAGCACAAGGTCGCGCATGGAGATGCCCATGCCGGCCACGCTGAACAGGTTGGCTTCCATGTGCGCCAGATAGGCCAGCGACACCAGCAGCAGGATGCGGGTGATGCACGCCACCGCGATGCCCAGCTTGCGCGCGAACGGACGGCGGTGCTCGGGCAGCTTGCTCACCGCGATGGAGATGAACACCAGGTTGTCGATGCCCAGCACGATTTCCAGCGCGCTCAGGGTCAGCAGGGTCAACCAGACGTTGGGATCGGACAGAAGTTCAAGCCACATGGACACACATCCTTACAAGGGGGGAGCGACACGCAGGGGCGCGTCAGAAGATCCGCGGGGCCAGCACCAGCCCCCAGCACAGCAGTACGTTCATCATCAGCACGAACACCGCGGCCGAGCCCATGTCCTTGGCGCGGCCGGCCAGTTCGTGGAACTCCGGGCCATAGCGCTCGATCACCGCCTCGATGGCCGAGTTGGCCAGCTCCATCGCCAGCACCAGCAGCATCGAGCCGATCATCAGCGCGCGCTCCACCGGGGTCTGGCCCAGCCACAGCGCGAGCGGAGCCAGCACCACCAGCAGGTAGACCTCCAGACGGAACGAAGACTCGTGCAGCCAGGCGGCACGCAGGCGCTGCCAGGACCACACGGCGGCCTTGAAGATGCGCTTGGGGCCGCGCGGCAGGTGCCCGAACGCATCAGCCACGCGGGGTGCCCCCGGAGGTGGCGGCAGGCAGGGAACGGGGACGGCAGAAGGTCATGGCAGCGCGGCGCAGGGTCGTGGATCCTCCATTTTGCCATAAGGCCGTGGGCCGGTCCCGGTACCATGGGGGCACCCCTCAACCGGAGCTCCGGATGCCTTCCTCCCGCCTGACCCGCCCCCTGCTGCTCGCGCTGGCCCTGGCCGCCCCCTTCTCCGTCCTGGCCCTGACGCCCGCCGCGCCGCCGAAGGTGCCGGAGCAGGTCTCCAACGTGGCCTGGGCCCAGGACATGGTGAACTTCGCCGAGCAGGACGCGGCCCGCCCGCCGGCCGCCGGCGGCATCGTGTTCATCGGCAGTTCCTGCATCCGCATGTGGGACACCCTGGCGAAGGACTTCCCGGGGCGGAACGAGATCAACCGCGGGTTCGGAGGGTCGGAAGTGCGCGACAGCACCTACTATGCGGACCGCATCCTCGTCCCCTACGCCCCGTGCAAGGTGTTCCTGTACGCCGGCGACAACGACCTCAACGGCGGCCGCAGCCCGACCCAGGTGCGCGACGACGTGGTGGCCTTCGTCGACCGCGTGCACCGCGATCTGCCCACCACCCGGGTGGAGATCATCGCGATCAAGCCCAGCCCCTCGCGCGCGACGCTGCTGCCCGCGGTGAAGGAAGCCAACAGCCTGATCCAGCAGGCGCTGGTGTCGGAGCCGCGCGCCGGGTTCATCGACATCTACACCCCGATGCTGGGCAAGGACGGCCAGCCGAAGGCCAGCCTGTTCCGCGAGGACATGCTGCACATGAAGCCCGAGGGCTACGCCATCTGGACCAAGGTGCTGGCACCCAAGGTCAATTGCGGCAAGAACTGACGCACCAAACCCCACAGCCC
>JAEWLO010000333.1 GCA_023457475.1 Pseudomonadota bacterium
GCCTTCAACGACGCGGGCAGCATCGGGCCATGGCCCAGGCCGGGAAACTCGCGGTACGCCACGGTCATGCCCGGCAGCGTGGACAACCGTTCGCTCAGCTGGAAGGCCGCGTCCGGGGTGGCCCCGCCAATACGGCGCAGGTGGGCGACCACGCGCGCGTTGGTCATGTCGCGCACGCCGCGATTGCCGCTGCGCTCATCGCCGCCCAGCATCACGGTCAAGCGGGCCGGCTGGCCCCGGCGGTTGTCGATGAACTGCCGCTCCATGTCGCCCTGCGGTGCGCCCTGGCTCCACCACAGCGACGGGCTGGCGGCGATGTAGTGCTGGAACGCGGCGGGACGGGTATAGAGCGTGCTGAGCACGAACAGCCCGCCCAGCGAATGCCCCCACAGCGACTGCTGCTGCGGATCGATGCGGGCGCGCTTCTCCACTTCCGGCCTGATCCGGCGCTCGATCGTGTCCAGGAACACGAAGGCACCGCCGCCGCTGGCGATGCGCTTGCCGCTCTCATCGTCGGCCACGTCGATCCACGCGGTGTAGTCCTGGGTCCGCGCGGCAGAGTCCACGCGCAGGTCGTTGTCGTAACCGATGAACACCAGCACGGGCGCGGCATGCGCGGCCAGGTCCGCCAGCATGGGCTGGTCGAGCACCATGGCCGCCGCATTGCCGTCCAGCATGTACAGCACCGGGGCCGGCACCTTCGCCTCGGCTACCGGAATGCCCAGGTTCACCCGCCAGCGCCGGCTGTGATCGGCACTGGCGATGACGAAACGCTCGAAACGGTACGACTGTGCAGGCTGGTCCAGCACGGTCTCCCCGACCTTCTGCAGCGGGTTGCGCTGCTGTGCGGCGGCGGTGTTCATGCCCAGGGCGCAGAGCAGGGCCACGACGGCAAGGGCGCGGCGGCGAAAGAAGGATGAGGCGGGAAACCGGCTGGGCACGTGCGACACCTGTTGCGGAAAAGCGGCGAGCGACACGGGGTGCGTCGCGTCGCGATCCGGGCAGTGTATCGCAAATGCGAATGGGTATCACTCCATAGACCAGGCACAGCCCGGCTGCCTCCCGCATCACGGGTCGGCATCGAAGATGAGGGTGACATCACCGCGGTAGCGGGCCCCAGGGTGATCGAGCATGGCGCGCACCGCCGGACCTTCAATCGCGAAGCGGACGCGGGAAGGACGCCCCAGCGCGACCGGATCCGCCATGAACACCGGTGCCGGCGGGCGTGCACTCAACGCAAGGTTCACCGCCTCCCTCCCGCTGTCCGCGTCCCGGAACCCGGGCAGGGTCACACTCACTTCCAGCGGCGCATCGTCGGACGGTGCCGTTGTGTTGCGGATACCGCATCGTCCGTCCGGCTGCAGGAACTCGCACTCCATCGTGACGCTGAAACGACCTGAGCTGGTCAGACTGAAGGGCACCTCCTGCACCAGTGCCTGTGGCACCACACCGTGATCCGTCCAGTTGCGCCAGCCGCCCTCGGGAGCCAGCACGGCATGCTCGCTGCCCGGCGGAACGACCAGCTGGAACGCATGCTGCACCTCCAGCTGGAAATGAACATTCACCACCCGCTCGGTCAGCTCCACGCGGTGACCCAGGTCGAAGTCCGCACCTTCGCCGGTACCTCCGACGGTGTACGTGGTGCTGCCGGTGTAGAGCCCGCTGCGCATCCGCAGGGGCGTGGGCGTCTCCAGCGCGTAGACGAAGTCCAGTGCTTCAATCCGGTAGTTGTTGGTGTCCACCCAGTGCAGCGCGCATGCCGACGTGCCCTGCCCGCCGTCGGTGCGCAGCATCATGCGCATCACGCTGCGGGTTGAATACCCGGTGATCCCGAAGCGGCAGTTGCGGGGATTGCCGGTGGACCAGAACACGTCCTTGCCATCGCCCTCACGATCGCTGAAGCGCATCGCCGCGCCGATGATGCGCAGCTCCAGGTCGAACCGGGTGCCGTCTTCTTCGGCGGTGACCGTCACGGTGCGTGGCGCGGGCATGCCGATATAGAAGCCATCCGGCCCGTAGTCGGTCTGTCGGAGGGCATGCTTCACGCCGCGCACCTGCGTGTCGATGCTCCACCAGTTGTTGCGGAGGCAGGTGCTCAGATGGGAGGCGGCGCATACGCCCGTCCACGGCGTCGTATTGACGAACCCACGCTGGTTGGGATCGTTCACATCGGGTATGAACTCGGCGCTGATGTAGACATCCGCCGCCAGACCGCTGCACATACCGCCCGCGAACAGAAGCACCCCTGCAAGGCAACGCGCGAAAGCCGACATCAGGGTGCTTCTCCAGAAAGGGGAGCGATCGGCCTGGCCGCGGCCACGCTGGACGGTGGGCAGCGCAGGATGCCGGCCATCCACATGTCGCCCTGCATGCGCGTGGCGTGACCATCCAGCACGAAATGGCAGTCCTCCACCTGTGGATGGCGGACGGCCAGTGTGGGGGCCCGCGTGCTTACTTCCAGCGCGAAGAAGCCGTCCGCTTCGGCCACGCTGCGGCCTGCATGGTTGAGAACCTGTGCTCCACCGAGCGGCCGGTTGTCGGCGTCGCGCAGATGCCCCATCACGGTGACCGTGCTCACCACCTCCACCGCGGCATGACCGACGCCACCGCGGTTGAGGTGATACGGAATGACAGCCGGCTGAAGGGTCGCCGCCGGTACCGCACGGCCGTCGAAGTCGATCTGTACGGTGCCGGCACGGAACGCGGCGACGGGCAGCACGTTCCGACCCGGCACCAGCACATGCGAACCGCCTGCGCTGTCATGGGCGCGCAGCGCAACGCCTGCAATATCCGAAGTGACATCGACAATCATGCCGGTGTCCGCGAGTGCGGCCTGCCCGGCTCCTACCCAGGCGAACAACCCGCCCCCGGCCGCAAGCAGGCTGTCGAGATTCAGCCCGCCACTCACACCGCCCCCCCGGGAGGACCGCTGCGCGAACATATCGCCCCGGACCGCGGCATGTTCGAACTGCAGATCGCTGCTCACCCCCAGCCCGGCTTCATCTGCGGTCACCTGCCCTGCCAGCCCGCGCACCGGTCCCTGGTCGAAGCGCTGCTGCACGCCTGCACCTGCATAAGGGTCGCGGCCGCCGTACCGGCCGGTGCGGCTGCCCAGGCTGCCGCTGTAACGACGCCCCTCGCGCCCCAGCGCGAGGTTCAAGGTGAAATCGACACCTCGATTGCGGTGCAGCCCGGTACCGGTGTTGCCAGGCCGGTCGAACACCGCGAAGCGCCAGGTGGCGTCCGCTCCGGCCAGCATCTGGCGACGGCTTACCGCAAGATCGACGCCCCGTCCCGGGTTGAGCCCGCGCTGGCGCGATACCCGTGCCGAGACATGCGTGCCCTGCCCGATCCGGTGCGTCACATTGATCGCGCTGGTCCGCAGCCACCCGGCAGGGATCTGCGCCCGCGCGCGCGCCGGCACGAAGCGGTCGTCGAAGGGATCGCGCCGCTCCTGCCAGCTGCGGGCATGCGACACGATCACGCTGCCGCTGCGATGACGCACCAGCCCCTGCAGGTCGACGCCGTCACCGTTCTCACGGGAGGTGTAGGCCGAGGCGTACAGCTGGGCCCGTTCGTTGACGTGCAGATCCAGAGAGGTCGTGGCACCGCGGTCGCTGCCGATCTTCTGCACGCCCGCCCCCACCACCGCCCTGGCATGGGCAAGGTAGTTGACTGCCGCGCCGAGCGCAGGTCGGCCCTGCTGCGGATCGTCCACCGAATCCAGCAGGCTGCGCTGGATGCCGGCAAAGGCACTGTACTGCCAGCGCCGGCCAGGATCGCGCCAGTGCGTCGGTTTGTGGATGCTCGCGGTCTCACGCGAGACTTCGCGGCCTTCCTCCACCACACGCAGTTCCACTTCGTAGAAGCCACCGGGCAACCGACGGGTATCCAGAGACTGGACGCCCGGTTGCAGCGGCTGGGAAAAGATCAGGCTGCCGTCACGATAGACCTCCACGCTGCCTTCGCGGTTGGCGACAACCGATACCGGATACAGACTTGCGACGCCGTCGTCGCGTCTGAGGATGTCGGAAGAACCGGCCATGACGCCCAGCGTGGTGAAGGCCGGGCGTCCCGCGACACGCGGCTGGCGCGCCACCCCCTGGAAGTCGGGCAGGAACCCGCCCACCCGCAGGAAATGGTCGCCCCGTTCGCGCTGCGCGAACGCGCTCTGCACCGTCTGCCGCAGGCCCTCGGCAGGGTCCCCGCTGCGGTCGGCCTGGTAATCCGCCTGCAGCGTCCACTGTCCCAGACTGCCCAGTGCCTGCACCGCATAACGCCCGGCCCAGGCAACGCCTTCGCTTCCGTACGCATTGAGCTGATGCCTCAGGATGAGACCGCGGCTGCCGTGTTCGGGCAGCGTGTGATGGCGGGGACGCGCGACATCGGCATCGGCGGCACGTGTGGCGATCGACAGCAGCGAGCTTTCAAGGCTGTAGTGCAGCGCGGTGACGTCGTCCGTACAGCCGCGGGTGCAGGGGCCCAGCGGCCGTGGCGCGGCCAGTGCGGCCAGCCAGCGCTCGAGGAGCTGCGCGGGTTGTTGGCTCCCGTGCGTGTCCGTGAATGCCAGCAGTGAAATGGCATTGTCCCGGCCGAGCACCGCGCGGGCGTCGCCGAGGTACTGACGATCCACCTCGACGCGGACCACCAGTGGCACGTCGAAGAAGTGATCACGAAAATCATCCGGGAGCATGCCGGACTGCTCAAGCAGATTCAGGCTGTCCAGCACGCCCGGGGCTGCCTGCACCGCCGTCGCGCTGGCATAGAGCACGGCGGCGGCGGTGAGTGGAAGAACTCGCGAAGACATCGACGCACCTCAGGCTGAAGCGGAGGGAGGCACAGGCCTCCCTCCTGGGGCAGCACGCTGCCCGCGCGCCGCACAGACGTCCGTATTACGGAGCCGAGCTTTCGAACATCAGGAACACGCTGCCCTGGTAGACCCCGGGCACGTAGGCGGCAGGCGTGACGGCACTGATCGCCACATCGGCACGCTTGCCGGCGGCTGACTCGGTTGTGGTCGCCACTTCCACGGCACTCGCAGGGCCGACCGCCAGCGGCTTGCCGGCGACCGCCACGTTCAGGCCGATGTTGTCTCCGCCGCTGCTCAGGATGGCGTCGGTCGTGAGGTAGGCGTTGATCGCGCCAAGGCCGCTCTTCATGTCGATCTGCTGCTGGATCGGCTCCAGTGCCTGGGTATTGATGTTCCAGGGCATTACCTGCACCTGGCCCGCCCAGTCGCCGACCGGGGAGATCTGCAGGCCGGTTGGGGTTGGAACGACCGCTTCCACGGTCACCTGCAGCGGGAACTGTTCGGCCGATGCCGCACCGGGGGCCAGCAGCAGGACGGACAAGGCGGCGGGAAGGATGGATGTGCACTTCATGGGATGGCTACTCCAACGGTTGAATGCCGCGACCGGCGGCCGCGGCGACGGATGGTTCCCGCAGGAACCTAGGGATCGAGCAGGACGGTCCTGCGGACCTCCCCCTCGACGACATGGAAGCGATGGATCTGGTCGGGCAGGCGCGCGAACGACTCGGTGCGCCCTGGCAGCAGGTGCAGCTTGCGGACCGGCGAGCAGGCGTCGCCCGCCGCCGTGCGATCGCATTGCCGCACGTCGTCCAGGATCACGGTGGTATTGCCGGCGTTGTGCAGCACGGTGCGGTCGCCGTGGGACTGGGTTCGCACGTCGTAACGCGCAGGATCCGGGTGCACGATGACGAACACGCCATAACCGGTCAGCACATTGATACCGGCGGTCAGATGACGCGCGTAGTCTTCGCTTTCAGCAGAGGTGAGTGCGAATTCATCCGCGCTTTTTGGAAGTACCGGCACGAAACGCACGCGGTAATAACGCTCCGTGCGCCGGTCGCCGTGGTAGAGCAGACGCGTGGCCTGCTGGCCCTGCGCCGGTACGATCAGGCGCGACGGGCTGGCCACCAGTGCATTGCCGCCCGCTTCGAGGTTGGCGGTATCCACCTCGACCTCATACGGCGCACCGTCGTCGCCGTACCGAACCTCGGACACCTGCACGCGCACGAATGCAGTCGCATCGCCACTGTTGCGCACGCGTTTGAGCAGCGCCCCCTGCCCCGGCGCGGTGTACTCGTACATCGCGCCCACATGGATGTTCGGGGCGGCAGCCAAAACGTGTGGCGATGGCATCAGCAGCAGCGCCATCAGTGCAGGTCGTTTCATCGGAGACAGGCTCATCGGGACGGCGCGCAGGTTAGGCCGCGCCGTCCCTCGTCCCAATGCAACTTGTCTCAATGCCCGGTTGATATCCGGGAAATGTCGCGACTGACATCACTCCAGCGCGAAAACCGTGCACCCTTCTGTCTACAGCATGGGTGCATTACGACATGTCACGCTCAGGGCCGGAACTCCGTCGCGACCTTTTCGCGCACATGCTGCAGCATCGCATCCAACGCCTTTCGGTCCTGCAGCGTTCCACGCACCACGACAGTATCGATGGCGCGCGTGGCGGCGATATCCTGCAGCGGGTTGGCGTTCAACAGCACCATGTCCGCCGCTTTTCCTTCCGCGATCGCACCGTACCGGTCCTGCACGCCGAACCACGCCGGCCCCGCCCGCGTGGCCGATGCCAGTGCCTGTGCCGGGGTCAGGCCTTCCTTGACGAACAGGCTGAGTTCGTCGTGCAGCCCGATACCGGGATAGTTGAACGAGTTGAGGAAACCGGCATCGGTACCGGCCATGATCGTCACTCCCGCCTGCTGCAGCAGCGGCAGCACGGCCGCCACCTGGTGGTACTGTCGGTGGCGCGCGGCGATCTGCTCCGGGCCTGCTTTCGCGGCGCGGTCCACCCGCCAGGCGTAAGTGGCCTGCAGCTTCGGTCCAATGTAGGCAAGGTACGGATCGTTGCGGTGGTCATCCTGGTCGAGGAAATCGAGGATGCGACCGCCATTGAGCGTTGGCGTGACCGCCACGCCGCGAGCGGCGAAGCCACGGTAGGCGGCCATCGCGGTATCGCGATCGAAGCCGGCATCCAGACGGCGGTTGGCTTCGGCCCGGTCGATCCTTCCGGCCGCGAAATCCGTGGCGATCGCGGCCTCGTCCTTCACTCCCGCCTTGAACGCGTAATCCAGATGTTCGATCGAGCTGATGCCGGCGTCGACGGCCTGCTGCACGGTCAGCGCCATCGGAATGTGACCGGACGCCCGCAGGCCGTTGGCCCGCGCCCCACGCACGGCGGCCAGGAACAGGTCCGGCGTCAACGTACTGTCGGTGATCTTGACGAAATCGACGCGGTCGCGCTTCAGCCGTCCGAAGGCAGCGTCGAGATCGGCGCCGTTGCCCACTTCGATCGTGCCCTTCCACACCGGCTTGATTCCTTCGATCTTGGCACCGGAGGTGAACAGGCGCGGACCTTCCAGGCTGCCGGCAGCGATCTGGTCGCGCCACTGCAGCACCTGGCCGGGAAGATCACCGGAACAGTCGCGTATGGTCGTGATGCCGTGCGCGAGATACAGCGGCAGCAACGCCTTGTTTTCCTCGATCAGGGCCGGGCCGCCACCGAAATGCACGTGCATGTCCCAGAGCCCGGGAATGAGATAGCGCCCCGCGCTGTCCACCGTGCGGTCCGCGCGCCAGGCACGGGCCACGGCGGCATCCTCTCCGACCGCGACGATGGTGTCGCCGCGCACCACCACGGCCTGGTTG
>JAEWLO010000334.1 GCA_023457475.1 Pseudomonadota bacterium
CCCTTGGGCTGACCGGCCCGCCACTGCGCTTTTTCGCTGTCGCCCCAGGCCTGGCCGGGGATACCGATGGGATAGAAGCGGGCGTTGGTCATGGTGCGGCTCGTGACGGGGTAAAGAGTCGGCATTCTATCGCGCGGTGGACACGTGGGCTTCGGTCCATTCAAGGCCGCAACAACACCTTCCCGGTCTTCCCGGGCTCCACGCTGGCCCGGGCGGCCTCGGCAATCCTCTCCAATCCGAACACACCCGCAACCGGCAACTTCAATCCACCGCTCGACGCCAGCGCCAACAGCTCACCCACCAGGCGTCGCTTGTCCTCCGGGGCCATCGCCTGGCTGACCTTGCTGCCCCAGAACCCCTTGACCGTCGCCTGCTTGAAAATCACATCGCCCGAGCCGATCTGCATCGGCTCACCGGTCATCGACCCGAACGACACCAGCGTGCCGCCCTCGGCCAGCAGTCCCATCAATTCGCCACTGGCCCGGCCACCGACCGAATCCACGGCGGCAACAAGACTCCCCTCGCCCACCACCGCACGTACCTGCTCTGCCCAGTCCGGCTGCGCGGTCGAGAATGCATGGGCAATGCCTTCCGCCTCCATCTCCCCCACGCCCGCATCGCGCCGCACCAGGTTGATGCAATGCACGCCACGCGCCTTTGCCAGCATCGCCAGTGCCTTGCCGACCGCGCCGTTGGCCGCGTTCTGCACGATCCACTGACCGCGCGACACCTGCAGGAACTCGAGCAGCATCAGCGCGCTGAGCGGCATGGCGATCAGTTGCGCGGCGGTTTCATCATCGATGCTGTCCGGCATCGGAATCACCATGCGCGCCGGTGCGATGAACGCCTCGGCCCAACTACCATGGACGGATGCCGCACTGACCCGCTGACCGATCCGCAGGCCGCTGACGCCTTCGCCCAGCGCATCGATCACCCCGGTACCTTCGCTGCCGCCCACGGCCGGCAGTTCGGGTTTGTAGCCGTACTGCCCCCGCACGGTCCACAGATCGTGGTTGTGGATGGGAGCCAGCACGGTGCGGATGCGCACCTCGCCCGCCGCCGGTTCGGGCACGGCGACCTCGCCCGCCTCCAGCACCTCGGCCGGCTCACCGAAGCGCTCATGGATACCGGCGCGCATCAGCGACGGTACCTGTGTGCGGCCACGACAACCGGCTGTGGCGCGCGCCACGCACGCGTCCTCAACAGCAGCGTCTGCAACGCGAGCAATGCGGCCACCCCGAGCGCAAGGACCGCAACCGTATCCGCACCCGGCAGGCGCCACCCGGACTGCTTCACATACACCCCCACCAGTGCCCAGATGACGGCGGCGGGATAGGCAAAATGGCCACGCAGCACGATGTTCATGCTCCACGCCAGCAGGGTGGCCAGCGCCAGCAGCACCACGCTCCACGACAGCATGTCGTAGCTGCCCAGCCACCCATGGGCGACGATCACCTGCGCGGTGTTGAGGAAGGCGGCCATCGTCAGCCAGCCCGCATGCAGGGCCAGCGGATACGCGGCGAAGGCGCGCTGACCGGCCGAGGCGGTCGGCGGCGCGGCGCGCACCGCCGCCACCAGCAGACATACCAGCGCCGCCCAGATGATCGTCAACGCAGGCAGGAAATGCTGCTGCGAGAACACCGGCATCCACGCGGCGGTCAGCACAAAACCGGCCGCGGCCCAGCCGCGTGCGCGGCCGGTGTCATCGGGCGTACGCCGGCGCAGCTGCCACACGCCGAAGACCACATCCAGCAGAAAGATCACGCCCCAGATCGAAAATGCGTAACCGGCCGCGACCAGCAGCGTCGGATAGCGATCTGAAATGGCCCCGTTGGTCGGACCAAACTGGCCTGTCTGCGACAGCCATGCCACCACCGGCATGGCCAGGGCGGCCAGCAACACGATCCACCGCATGGTTCCACTCCTCATTCAAAAGTGCGGGGAGCGTAGCGCTTCCAGGGTTAAGACAGTGCCCACGCCCCGGGACCGGCCAGTGCGATCACCATCAGTGCCAGCGACCAGAACAGCGGGTACTCCATGCCACCGTGCATCCAGAACCAGCCCTTCGACCGCGCCAGCGCCGCAGTGGACAGCAGGAACAGACCGGCGAGCACGGCAGCGGGACGGGTCTGCCAGCCCAGCAGCACGGCCACGCCGCTGCCCGCCTGCAGCACGGCCAGCAACAACGGCACGGGCGCGGCCGCGGGCAGACCGAAGCCGCGGAGCTCGCGGGCGAAGCCCGCCAGGCCGGGGCCACCAAACCAGCCGAACAGCTTGCCCAGCGCGTGCGGCAGCAGGAAGCCGCCCGCCGCCAGGCGCAGCAGCAACAGACCCGCGTCCAGCGCCGCCGGTGGGGAATACACGCTCATCGAACCTGCTCATGGCCAAAGGGGCGTCATCCTTACCCATCGCGGCACGGCGGCACCTGCCTCGAAAGGGTAGTCAGAAGATCCCTCCGGCCTGAGACAATGGGCCATGTCGTCCTTCCCGCCTTCCCACTGGCCTGCCCGCATCGTCCGCCATCTGCGCGGAATGCTGCTGCTGTGTCT
>JAEWLO010000335.1 GCA_023457475.1 Pseudomonadota bacterium
ATACTTTCAAAGAACCTGGGAGTCGGCCTCAGCGCCTTCCTCCGTATGCCCCGACGTTTCCGTCGTTGCGAGCCGCCCATTATAGCTGGCTTTTTCACTTCGTCAACACCTTTTTTCGAGGCGTTGGCTCCGGTGGGAACCCGGTTGGCCGTGAGGCTTTCCGTCGAAGCGAGCCGCCTATTATGTCAGGCTTTTCGTTTCCGTCAACACCTTTTTTCGAGGTGGTTGGCGTTCCGTTCCGATGCTGTGGCCGCCTTGCGGAGGCCCCTGCGTCGGGGGAGGGAAAGTATGTGCCTGTTTGATGAATTTGGGAAGGGGGTCGGCAATGTTTTTTTGCCGACCCCGGCGTGCAGCCGCGCAGCGCCCTTCGTTACGGGGTCTGCACCAGCAGAACACGGGCAAAATTGCGCTTGCCGACCTGGAGCAGCCCTTCAAACCCGGGCAGGAACACCTGCTGGGCATCGTCCACGACGTCACCGTTCACCTTCACGGCGCGCTCCTTCAGCTTGCGGGATGCCTCGGAGTTGCTGGGGGTGATCCCGGCCGCCGTGAGCAGCGCACCGATCCGCAGGCCTTCCGCCGGCACGGCCACTTCCTGCAACGGGAGCAGGGTGACGTCGCCCTGCCCGGTCACGGCGGCATTCCAGCCGGCAATGGCCAGCTCGGCGGCCTCGGCGTCATGGAAACGGGTGGTCAGCTCGCGGGCCAGACGCAGCTTCACCTCACGCGGATTCAGGCTGCCGCCCTCCACCTGTTCACGCAGCTGCAGTGCCTCGGCCTGGCTGATGTCGAAGGACAGCAGCTCGATCCAGCGCCACATCAGGTCGTCACCGATCTTCATGGTCTTGGTGACCATGTCGATGGCCGGCTCGCTCACACCGATGTAGTTGCCCAGCGACTTGGACATCTTGGCCACGCCGTCCAGGCCTTCCAGCAGCGGCATGGTCAGCACGATCTGCGGCTTCTGCCCGTAGTGCTCCTGCAGGCCACGCCCCATCAACAGGTTGAACTTCTGATCGGTGCCGCCGCACTCCACGTCGGCCTCCAGCGCCACCGAGTCGTAGCCCTGCACCAGCGGGTACAGGAACTCATGCAGCGCGATGGACTGCTGGGCGGCGTAGCGCTTGGCGAAGTCGTCGCGCTCGAGCATGCGCGCCACGGTGTGCTGGCCGGCCAGGCGGATCATGTCGGCGGCGGCCATCTTGCCGAACCACTCCGAGTTGAAGCGGACTTCGGTCTTCTCACGGTCCAGCACCTTGAACACCTGCTCCTCGTAGGTACGGGCGTTGGCGAGCACGTCGTCCTTGCTGAGCGGCTTGCGGGTGACGTTCTTGCCCGAGGGGTCGCCGATCATGCCGGTGAAGTCACCGATCAGGAAGATGACCTGGTGTCCGAGGTCCTGGAACTGGCGCAGCTTGTTCAGCAGCACCGTGTGGCCGAGGTGCAGGTCGGGTGCGGTGGGGTCGAACCCTGCCTTGATCCGCAGCGGGCGACCGCTTTCCAGTCGCTGGCGCAGCTCCTCGAGCTTGAGGATCTCATCGGTGCCGCGACCGATCTGGGCAAGGGCTTGTTCAATCGAAGACACGTGACAACTCCCGGCGGTGCCGTATTTACATGAATGACGTTAAGTACAAGTTAACCGCAAGTGCTTCACAAAAGCCAATGGGCACAAGGGTTTGACGCGATATTTATAGGTGTCTATGGTAACCGGCGTTTAGGCCCGAGTTGCCGGGCCAGCCAGGAACCGCTCGACGATGCTCAACTCCGATCAAGGCCGCGCGCGCAAGCAGCGCTTCAAGGAACGCCTCCACGTTCTTCACGACACTGCCCTCCATCGGAAGCTCAAGCAGCATCTTCCTGCCGCGTTCAACGAACGCTGGACCCGCCGCCACTGGATGCACGCCAGCCTGTTCGCGACCATCGGCGCGCTGGTGGCCACGATTGTGCCGGGCTTCTCGCACACCATTGACGGCCCCTACTCGGCCGACCATTCCACGCTGGCCCTGCCGCTGCCGCCGCTCTCGCTGGAGCGCCAGACCCAGGTGCCGGGCGACAGCTGGCAGGTGCTGCGGGTGCAGCGCGGCCAGACCCTGAGCGACCTGTTCGACGCGGCCGGCATTCCGGCCACGGTGATGCACCAGGTGCTGGACCACCCCGGCGTGCGCGATTCGCTGGTGAAACTGCGGCCGGGCACCGAGATCGCCTTCGACCTGCCGCTGTCCGGCGAACTGCGGGCAATCCGCTACAACCGCGACAGCGACAACCGCGTGGAGCTGAGCCTCCAGGACGGCAAGATCAGCGAGCAGGTGACCAAGCGCGAGAGCTCGACCCGTCGCGTGGTGACCAGCGGCGAGATCACCAGCTCGCTGTATGCGGCGGCGCGCAAAGCCGGGCTTTCGCCCTCGGCCATCGCGACGATGACCGACGAGATCTTCAAGTACGACATCGACTTCTCCAAGGACATCCAGCCGGGCGACCGTTTCAGCGTGGTGATGGACGAAACCTGGCGCGAAGGCGAGAAGGTGGACACCAGCAAGATCCTGGCGGCGACCTTCACCTCGGAGGGCAAGACCTACAGCGGCTTCCGCTTCGACCGGAACGGCAAGAGCGAGTACTTCGACGTCACCGGGCGACCGCTGAAGAAGAGCTTCATCCGCATGCCGATTCCGTTCGCCCGCCTGAGCTCGACGTTCGGTGCACGCAAGCACCCGGTACTGGGCAAGATGCGCATGCACAAGGGCGTTGACTATGCCGCACGCACGGGCACGCCGATCATGGCCGCCGGCGACGCCAAGGTGCAGTTCGCCGGCGTGCAGCGCGGCTACGGCAACGTGGTGATCCTGGACCACGGCAAGGGACACTCCACGCTGTACGGGCACATGTCGCGCTTTGGCAAGATCAAGACCGGCCAGCGCGTGGCCCAGGGCACGGTGATCGGCTACGTGGGCTCGACCGGCCTGGCCACCGGCCCGCACCTGCACTACGAATTCCGCGTCAATGGCGTGCACCGTAACCCGCTGAGCGTGACCATGCCGCCGCCGGAACCGCTGAAGGGTGCGGAGCTGGTGGCCTTCCGCGCGCAGACCGCGCCGGCGCTGGCACGGATCCAGGGCATGGAGAAGCTGATCTACGCCGAGGCGAGCCCGGCACCGAAGGCTGCGCAGGCCGAGAAGGCCACGGCGAGTACCGCCAAGCCGGCGAAGCAGAGCCGCGGTTGAGGGTTCGCGAAGCCACGCAGGGCGTGGCTCTACGGGCGAGGGATTGCGATGATGGGCGGGCTCTCTACCGGGACCCGCCTTTTTCATGACTGCCGTTGACCCTGCTGTTCCGCTTTATGTGGGCCTGATGTCCGGCACCAGCGCCGATGGCATCGATGCCGCGCTGGTGCAGTTTCCCGCCGCCGGCGGCTGCCGCTTCTTCCACGGCCACACCCACCCCTGGGACCCGGCGCTGCGCGCCGAACTGATCGCGCTGGGAGAAGGCGGCGAGCTGGCCTCGCTGGATGATCTGGGCCGGATCGACGCGCAGATCGGCCTCACCTTCGCCGCCGCCGCCAATGCGCTGATCACCGACAGCGGCGTGGACCGGGCGCAGGTACGTGCGATCGGCTCGCACGGGCAGACGGTGCGGCACCGGCCGCTGGCCGAGCCGGCCTTCACCGTGCAGCTGGGCGATGCGAACCGGATCGCTGAAGCGACCGGCATCACGACCGTGGCCGACTTCCGCCGCCGCGACGTGGCGGCCGGCGGCCAGGGTGCGCCGCTGATGCCGGCGTTCCACCTGGCCATGCTGGGCACCGCGGATGAGGACCGGGCCATCCTCAACCTGGGGGGCATCGCCAATCTGACCCTGATCCCGCGTGAGGGTATTCCGCGCGGCTTCGATACGGGCCCGGCCAACGCACTCATGGACGCATGGTGCCAGCGCCACATGGGCGCGCCCTTCGACGCGGACGGAGCCTTCGCGGCCAGCGGCCGCGTGGATGAGGCCCTGCTGGCGCAGTGGCGCGCCGAGCCGTGGTTTGCCCTGCCCCCGCCCAAGAGCACCGGACGCGAACAGTTCCATCTGGACTGGGCACAGGCAGCGCTGGGCGACAGCGCGCGCGATCCCGCCGATGTGCAGGCGACCCTGCTGGAGCTCACCGCCGCCACGGTTGCCGATGCGCTGCTGGCGCACCTGCCCGACACCCGAAGGGTGCTGGTCTGCGGGGGCGGCGTGCGCAACCCGCAGCTGCTGGCGCGCCTCGCCGCGCGACTGCCGGGGACGGTGGTGGAGAGCAGCGCAGTACACGGGCTGGACCCGGACTACATGGAAGCGATGGGCTTTGCCTGGCTGGCGCAGCGCACGCTGGACGGCCTGGCGGGCAATCTGCCGAGCGTCACCGGGGCGCGAGGGCCGCGGATCCTTGGGGCCATTCATCCGGCCTAGGCGAACGCCCGTGGCACCGGTTGGCCCTCTGGATGGAGATCACCGGTAGCGCCGGCCGTTGGCCGGCCCTCTGGATAGTGAACGCAGGCGCGCGCTCGGCGCGCCGCTGGCTTGCCCGTGCGGGAACGGTGGCGCATGATCCCAGCTGTTGTGCCGTGGGGGCGGTGCTGTAGTCAGGGGAGAACACTACATGGCCGATCTGGTGCTGCGCGATCTTGATCCGCTGCTGGAAGAACGCATCCGGCGCGTGGCCGTTGCCCGCGGCTGGACGCGGGAGTACACCTGCGTGGCGTTGCTGGAGCAGGGGCTGTTCTCCAGCGAGCTGGAAGTGCGCCATGGGTTCCAGAACCCGGAAGTGGATGCGTTGGCCGATGCCATCGCGGCGTTGCAGGCCTTGCCGGACGCGAAGTCGTTCTAGATCACCGGTTGTTCGACGGTTCGTCCGTGACAGATGACCCGAGGGCCGGCCAACGG
>JAEWLO010000336.1 GCA_023457475.1 Pseudomonadota bacterium
CACCGCTGTACCGGAGGACTCACGATGAACCTGCGCTGGTACTTCGATTTCGTCTCACCCTTTGCTTACCTGCACTGGCAGCAGCTCAAGCGGCTGCCGCAGTTCGACCAGATCACGCCGGTGCCGATCGCCTTCGGGGCCGTTCTGCAGCACCTGGGCAACCAGGGGCCGGCCGAGATCCCGGCCAAACGTCGCTTCACCTATCGCCAGGTGCTGTGGCAGGCGCAGCGGCAGGGGGTGACGGTACGCTTTCCACCCGGGCATCCGTTCAACCCGCTGGCCGCGCTGCGTCTGTGCCTGGTCGCCGGGGCCACCCCGGCCGCCATCGAGGTGCTGTTCAACTGGATCTGGCGCGACGGGCATGCCGGCGACAGCCCGGCCGCACTGGCACTGCCGGGGGCGATGCTGGACGTGAAGGACGTGGCGGCTGCGGTATCAGCGCCGGAGGTAAAGACCCGGCTGCGGGAGAATACGGAGGCGGCCATTGCGGCGGGCGTGTTCGGCGTGCCCACCCTGTCCATCGACGGAGAAGTGTTCTGGGGCAACGAAGCGCATGGGTTGATGCAGGCGGTGTTGGAGGATCCGGATCTGCTGCAGCAAACGGAGTGGCAGCGGGTCATCGGGTTGCCGGTGGCGGTCGAACGCGTCCGGAGTTGATCGCGGTCCCACCGAAAGCCGGTCAATTCGCACGCTCCGGCCGGCACCCCGGTAGCGCCGGCCGTTGGCCGGCCCAGGCGGTTCCGCCGAAGCCGGCTAAACCGCCCGGTCAGGTAACCCAACGAAATATGAGATAGCTTTCACATTTTCGAACCGACACCCTGCCTGGAGGGGGCAAACAGGATGCGCATCGGAATCGTTGTGGACTCGGCCTGCGATCTGCCGCAGGACTTCATCACGCAGAACAATCTGGTTCTGCTTCCCATCACCGTGCGCATCGGCGAGGCGGTCCTGGCCGACCACCGCGATGAGCAGGCCACGCTCAGCTTCCTGCACGCCCACGTGGCCGAGAACGGTGCCGAAGCGGAGACCATTCCCTTCAGCGTGGTGCAGATCCGCGATCTGTTCCTGGGCAAGCTGGTGATCGATTACGACCATGTGTTCTGCATGACGATCACCAAAACCCGCAGCCCCATCTACGACAATGCGATGCAGGCCAGCTTCGCGATCCTCAACGATTACAAGCCGGTGCGTCAGGCGGCGGGCTTCAACTCGCCCTTCGCGCTGCGCGTGCTCGACACCCAGAACCTGTTTGCCGCCCAAGGCGTGACCGCGGTGGAAGCGGTACGCCTGCGCGACAGCGGAGCCAGCGTGCAGCAGATCCGCGAGAAGCTGGAACAGCTGGCGCACAACGTGCACGGCTACATGGTCACCCGCGACCTGTACTACATGCGCGCCCGCGCCCGCCATAAGGGCGACCGCAGCGTGGGGCTGATCAGTGCCGCGCTGGGCAGCGCGCTGGACATCAAGCCGGTGCTGCACGGCTACCGGGGCGAAACCGGGCCGGTGGCCAAGATCAAGGGCTTCGACAACGCGGTGAACAAGCTGTTCGACTTCGTCGGCCAGCGGGTCAAGGCCGGCCTGCTCACCCCCACCGTCTGCGTCAGCTACGGCGGCGAGCTGGAGGACCTGCGTGCCCTGCCCGGCTACGCCGCGCTGCGCCAGACCTGCGAAGCGCATGGGGTGCAGGTGTTCGAGTCGGTGATGAGCCTGACCGGCATGGTCAACGTGGGCAAGGGTGCGGTGACCATCGGCTTCGCCGACGAACCGCATACGTTCAGCGGCTGAGTGATCGCCCGGGTCGGGTTCCTGCACGCCGGTTGCACCGGGTTTCTGGCAGTCTTGCGCCACTCAAGGGAGACCACCATGTCGTCAGTCGTGCAATACACCATCAGCCTGCCGGACCCGTCCAAGGCCCGTGGCAACGATCCGGAGCTGTCGTTCCACTCGAAGAGCGCGTCCGGCCTTGCCGAAGAACTCCAGGCCGCCCTGGCCAGCCCTGCACTGTTCGAGAAGTGGCGGGCCAAACAACCCGACCCGGACGCAGTGGAAGACCAGTGGGGCGTGACCGACCCGGGTGCCACCGTCACCGGTGAGCAGAAGGACCTGCGCATCAACCTCATCGTAAGCACCCGCATCGACAGCGACGTGTTCAAGCAGCGCCTGCGCCTGCTGGCCGGCCATCATTGGGAAATGCGCGACGTGCGATGATGCGGCCCCTACCCGCACGGATCGCACAATGGACCCCAAGCTGAACGACCTGCTCGCCCAGACCAATCTGGGCGAGCTGCTGCAACCCAGCGCGCCGGAGCGGAATTACCACCAGCCAGTGACCCCGCCCACACCGGCAACACCTGAACCCGCCCGCTCCACCACCGACCCGCTCCAGGTCCACTTCGGCCAGGTCAGCGTGGTGGGTGGCCTGCGCAGCGACAGCCCGGTCAGCGGCCGGCTGAAGCTGTTCGCCCTGGTGTTCATTGGCGGCCCCACCATCATCACCGGCCTGCTGCTCCTGAATATTGTATGGAGCAACGCAAATGGCGGACTGTTCGGCAAGATCGTCGGTAGCCTGATCTCCTTGGCGATCATGGCCTTCTGGCCGTTCATCATCTACGGAAAGCGGCGCAAACCGTCTTCGGGGCAAGCACGATGAGGGGTCGCGGGAAGGGCGAGGAAGCAGAACACCGCGAGTTTGGGGCGGACGCGTTGTCCGCTGTAAGAAAAGCAAAAGCTTTCCGTGAACGGCTACTTCGGCCCGCTGAGCGCCGCCAGCCGAAACTGCGTTTCGCGCCACGCGGACTGCGATACCTCCAGCGGTGGTCGGAAAGCTTCGCCGGGACATTTCCTTCTGCTGAAGAACTGGCCTTGAATCCGACCCACTGGAACCACAAGATTCCGGTGGACTCGCGATTGGTTGAAGAACCCGATACCAATCCGCAGTTGCAACGCGAATGCGCGCAGCGCCTCATCAACGCCTGCGCGCACCTGATCGCAGCCAAGCCCGTCGCTCTCAAACACGTTCGAGTTACGTGCTGCATCCAGCTACCCCTGATGTTCGGGAGCGAGATCTGCCTGTATCTGGACGAAGCCTACTACCGCGGGCATACAGAAGCGGGGCCACGGGAGGGCGGAAGGATGATCGCGCTCCATCCCCGCAGCCTCGCACGGGAATGGGGACTCCACCTTCCCATCGGGGTGGGCGAACGGGGAGTGGCGGTGGACTATCCGGAAACCGCGACAAACGAGGGCTGGGCCAGCGATCTGTGGTACTTCGGCGAGGTGGATGACGCAGGCCGGGTGTGATGATCAGAGACTGATCCTGCCTTCCACCACGCGATTCCGCCCCTCGCGCTTGGCCGCATACAGCGCCGCGTCCGCGGCCGCCAGCAACGGTGCCGCGTCGGTCGTGGTGACCTGCTCCACCAGCACCGCCCCCACGCTGATCGTCACCCCGGTTGGGCTGCCGCCGTCAGGAAGGGGCAGGCGGATGCGCTCGACGGCCAGGCGCAGGGTGTCCGCCAGCGCCAGCACGCCGTCGCGCGGGGTATCGGGTACCACGACCGCGAACTCTTCGCCGCCGTACCGCGCGACCACGTCGGTGCCGCGCGTGGCGCAGTGGCCGAGCGCGGTGGCGACCGCGCGCAGGCAGGCGTCGCCCTGCGGGTGACCGAAGCGGTCGTTGAACTGCTTGAAGTGGTCGATGTCCACCATCAGCAGTGCGATGCGCTGCCCACTGCGGCGGGCGCGTGCCCATTCGGCCTGCAGCACCTGGTCGAATTCGCGCCGGTTGGCCACGCCGGTCAGCGCGTCCACCCGTGCCAGCGCGTCCAGTTGTTCCTGCCGCTCCAGCGCACGCACCTGCATCACCACCCCCCGGGTGCCCGCGCCCAACGTGGCCCAGATGAATCCGAACGCGGCCAGGTACGGATGCTGGTCCACCAGCAACGCCGACACCACCAGCAGGGCGGCGGGCAGGATCAACGGGCTGCCTGCGCGCACCGCCAGCGCGAAGCGCCGCGATGTGCGGATCGGGGCCAGCTCGCGTTGCTGCACCGCCAGCACTGCCAGCAGCAGGAACGGCAGGCCGATGAGCAGATCGCTGGAACCGCCGTAGCGGGCATCGTTCATGACGTGGTTGATGTACGCCGCCATCACCAGATACGTCCATGCGTACACGGTGAGCACCCGGAAGAAAGTTCGTCGCGGGCCATCATCGGCGGCCACCCAGCGCAGCAGCGCGAACACCGCGATGAAGACATTCTCGATGTCGAACATCAACCGCAGGCTGCCGATCGCCGGATCCGGCGTATCGGTCGGACTGGCGAAGGAGAAGGTGTGCACGAAGAACAGGTAGCCCAGCACCAGCGCCAGCGCGCCGTCGATGACGATGAGATACCACGGCTCATGCCGCGGATGAGCCATGGCGAAGGTGAGCGGCACGCCGTAGAGCACATAGAGCAGCATGGCGATGCCGGGAAGCGTGTCCGCGCTGCCCTGTGCGATGTCCTGATACATGTTCAGGGCCATCCCGCCAGCCCAGAGCAGCATGCCCACGGCAACGGCGAACCACCCGACCCGTGCTTCGCTGCGCTGCATGCGCCACAGGCACGCGGACGCCGCCAGCAGCGGCGCGCCGATCAGGAAGCCGAACGAGATCGCACCGGCATGGGCGGGCAGCGCCCACAGCGCCAACCCGTGGCAGAGCACGTACAACGCGGCCAGCCACCACGCTCGCATGACGCCCTCCCCTCCTGCCATGTGCAGCTACCTTAGCGCCTCGTCGTGTACGCGGCTTCACGCCGCTGCCACGACGCCGTCATCTAGATGACGGCCGTCCAAGCGGGCGAGGCCGCGTTCACGAATCGTGCGCGGCGGGCTGCGGCATGGTGGTTCCACGTCCTGTATCGGAGTCACCGATGTCGCCACGACTGCCTGCCGCTTCCCTGCTCGCCCTGGCCCTGGCGGCCGCTTCGCCTGCCTTCGCGCAGGCTCCGGCCTCCCTGCCGGCACCCGTGGCGGAAGACGCGGCGGTCGATACGGCACCGCGTTCCAACCTGCACGCACAGGTGCTGCTGGACCGCGCCAACTTCTCGCCGGGCCAGATCGACGGCGAGATAGGGTCCAACCAGCGTCGCGCGGTGGCGGGGTTCCAGACCGCTCACGGTCTGACGGTCACCGGAGAACTGGATGAAGCCACCTGGCAGGCACTGCAGCCGGACAGCAATGCGCCGCTGGCCCGCTACACGCTGACGGCGGAAGACGTTGCGGGTCCCTTCCGCCCGGTGCCGAAGAAGCCTGCCGACCAGGCCAAACTGGACGCGCTGGGCTACAGCTCCGCGGCTGAGGCGCTGGGCGAGCGCTTCCATGCGGACCCGGAGCTTCTGCAGGCATTGAATCCCGGGGTGGACCTGGGCAAGGCCGGCAGTGCCATCCAGGTGCCGAACATCGCGCCGGCCGCGCTGCCCAAAGCGGCGAAGCTGGTGATCGACAAGTCCGATTCGACGCTGCGGCTGTATGACGCTGCGGGCAAGGTGTTCGCGCAGGTGCCGGTGTCGTCCGGCAGCCAGCATGACCCGCTGCCGATCGGTGAGTGGAAGATCCTCGGCGTCTCGAAGGACCCGCCGTTCCACTACAACCCGAAGCTGTTCTGGGACGCGAAGAAGGGCGACCGCAAGGCGACGATTCCGCCGGGCCCGAACAATCCGGTGGGGCCGGTGTGGATCGACATTTCCAAGCCCCACTACGGTCTGCACGGCACGCCGGAGCCGGGCCATGTGGGCAAGACCGAGTCGCACGGCTGCGTGCGGATGACCAACTGGGACGCGTTGCGGGTGGCCGATGCGGTGGATGCATCGGTGCCGGTGATCATGCAGGAGTGAGGCCATGATGCGGTTGATCGCGCTGGGGTTGCTGGTGGGTGTTGCCGGGTGGTGGCTGCTGTCGCCGGAGTCGGATGTGAAGGTGGCCGGGCCTGTTGCGATG
>JAEWLO010000337.1 GCA_023457475.1 Pseudomonadota bacterium
GCCCGGCGCTACGTCGGCTTCGTCAGCATCCGACGGGTTGCCATCGGCATCGTCGGCTTCGTCAGTATCCGACAGGTCGCCATCGGCATCGCCAGCATCACCCGCCGCGGCACCGGCGGCAAGACGGCCGGCCGGCTGGCCGTCGCTGTCCAGCGGCAGCTGCGGTTCCAGCTCACCCAGGTCGCGCAGTTCCGACAGTGGGGGCAATTCGTCCAGGCGCTTGAGCCCGAAATAGTCCAGGAAGCCCTTGGTGGTCCCGAACAGCGCCGGCTTGCCGGGCACGTCGCGGTGACCCACCACGCGGATCCACTCGCGTTCTTCCAGCGCCTGGATGATGTTGCTGCTCACCGCCACGCCGCGCACCTGTTCGATCTCGCCGCGGGTGATCGGTTGCCGGTAGGCGATCAGCGCGAGCGTTTCCAGGGTGGCACGGGTGTATCGGGTCTTGCGCTCGGTCCACAGCCGGGTGATGTAGCCGTGGACTTCGTTGGTCACCTGGAAGCGGAAGCCGGAGGCGACCTCGACCAGCTCCACGCCGCGCCCGGCGCAGCCGTCGCGCAGCAGTTCCAGTGCGCGCTCGATGCTGCCCGGCGGTGCCGGTTCCTCTTCCGGGAACAGGCCCTGCAGCTGTGCCAGCGTCAGCGGCTGGCTGGAAGCCAGCAGCGCGCCTTCGACAATGCGATTGATCAGCGGTTGATCCATGCGTGAACGGGGCTCACTCGGTTTCGTTGGCGGCGTCGTTGTCGTCGAACTCGCTGTTGAACTGCAGCGGTTCATTGGTGTTGCCCAAGGCCAGCGACTTGACGTAGATCGGGGCCAGCGGCGCTTCCTGCACGATGTCCAGCAGCTGCTCCTTGGCCAGTTCCAGCAGCGCCAGGAAGGTGACCAGGACGCCGAGCTTTCCTTCTTCGGCCGTGAACAGCGTTTCAAAGCGGTAGAACTTTCCATCTTCCAGGCGGCCCAGCACATCGCCCATGCGCTGGCGCACGCTCAGCGCCTCGCGCTTGATGGCGTGGCCGGTGAACAGCTCGGCGCGCTTGAGCACGTCGTGCAGGGCCAGCAGCATCTCCTTCAGGTCCACCGGCGGCGGCAGCTTCACTGCGGCGCGGTCGGGCACGAAGGCATGGGCCAGGCTGGTGTCGCGGTCCTGGCGGGGCAGGGCGTCGATATCCTCGGCGGCCTGCTTGAAACGTTCGTACTCCTGCAGCCGGCGCACCAGCTCCGCGCGCGGGTCGGCTTCCTCGCCCTCGGTGCTGGGCGGCCGCGGCAGCAGCATGCGCGACTTCACCTCGGCCAGGATCGCGGCCATCACCAGGTATTCCGCGGCCAGTTCGAAGCGCAGCTCCTGCATGACATTGATGTAGTCCACGTACTGCCGGGTGATCTCGGCGACGGGGATGTCCAGGATGTCCAGGTTCTGCCGGCGGATCAGATACAGCAGCAGATCCAGCGGCCCTTCGAACGCGTCCAGGATGACTTCGAGCGCGTCCGGCGGGATGTACAGGTCCTGCGGAATCTGCAGCACCGGTTGACCATGCACCACGGCCAGCGGCATCTCCTGCTGCTGCGGGGCGGTCGGCCGGGTTTGCGGGTTCGCGTCGGACGCGAGTTCGGAAGTCATCAAGCGTGATGTCTGTATTGCATCGGACCGGTCGCCGGACCACACCCGCCACCGGCAGGGCCGGGCACGGTCATGGGCGGCATGGCACGCCTGGGCTGGCGTGGTTTGCACACTTCAAACAGCAGGGCGCGCCGCGCTGGGCAGCGACTGAACTACAGGGAGGTCGTCTACGTGTGCTGGTGTGGGGCAGCGGGTCGGTCGTCGGTGGGCGGGTGGCCGGTTCCGACGGGGCTGCTGCGTCCAGCCACGTGCAATGCTGTGAAGAGTACGGCGTTACTACGGCAGTGTCCAGTCGGGCGGGCTAGAATCGTGCCGTTTGTTAAGTTCCCCCACGGAGTTGCCTGTGTTGTATGTGATTGAAGGCCATGACGGCACCGATGTGCTGGCCGCCCGGCTGGCGGCCCGCCCCGACCACCTGGCCCGGTTGATCGCCCTGCGCGACGCCGGCCGCCTGGTGCTGGCTGGCCCGTGCCCGGCGATCGACAGCGAGGATCCCGGCCCGGCCGGCTTCAGCGGCAGCGTGGTGATCGCCGAGTTCGACTCGCTGACCGCCGCCCAGGACTGGGCCGCCGCCGATCCTTACGTGGCGGCGGGCGTGTACGTGCGTACCGACGTGCGCCCGTTCCGCAAGGTGCTGCCGTGAACGCGGGCCGGGTGGAGCGCATCCGCGCGGCGCTGCAGGCGGCGCTGGACCCGGTGCTGCTGGAGGTGGAGGACGACAGCCACCGCCATGCCGGCCACGAAGGCGCGCGCGACGGGCGCGGGCATTTCAATGTGCATGTGGTCAGCGCGGCCTTCGAGGGCAAGCTGCCGCTCGCGCGCCATCGGCTGGTCTACGCCGCGCTGGGCACGATGATGGACACGGATATCCACGCCCTGTCCATCCGGGCTGAGACGCCGGTCACAAAACCCTGAAACCCTTGTCCTGCCTTGTCCTGACAAGTCCCGGGACGTCCCCAACAAGACACAGAGAGGTTACGACGATGCGTCATTCGCCTAACGTAGTGTTTACATCGGGGTTTGAAAACGCTTACATTCCGCGCCAAGCCCAGATCTCTAAGCCGTGGAGGGCGGCGAAGTGAACAAGGCAGCGATCACTATCAAGGATGTCGCACGCGAAGCCCGGGTCTCCGTGGCCACGGTCTCGCGTGCACTCAACGGGCACGAGAATGTGGCCGAACCGGTCCGCAAGCTGGTGCTGGAGGTGGCGGCGCGCCTGCGCTACACCCCGCATGCGGCCGCGCGCAGCCTGAGCAGCCGCCGCACCAACACCATCGGGGTGGTGCTGCCGGACCTGTATGGCGAATTCTTCTCCGAGCTCATGCGCGGCATCGACGGCGTGGCACGCGCCCGTCGCCAGCATCTGCTGGTGTCCAGTTACCACGGCGACCAGGAGCAGCAGGGCGCGGCCCTGCGTGCGATGCGCGGCCGCGTGGATGGCCTGCTGGTGCTCTCGCCGTATGCCGAGAGCCCTGATTTCCTCACCGACAATCTGCCGCAGTCGCTGCCGACCGTGTTGATCAATACGTATCTGCCCGGACAGGACCACCCGGTGCTGAGCATCGACGATCACGCCGGCGCGATGACCATGACGCGGCATCTGCTCGACGCGGGGCATCGTCGCATCGCCTTCATCGGCGGCCCGGATCTCAACTTCGACGCGCGCGAACGCCTGCGGGGCTTCCGCGATGCGCTGTCGGCCTTCGGCGGCGATGCGGAAGGCATCGAGCTGCCGGGCGACTTCGATGAAGCCTCGGGGCACCGCGCGGGACAGGAAATGCTGGCCGCCGGTGCGCTGCCCGATGCGGTGTTCGCGGCCAATGACATGATGGCGCTCGGCTGCCTGTACGCATTCGCGCAGGCGGGGGTGCGCGTACCTGCCGACGTGGCGCTTGCAGGCTTCGATGACATTCCCCTGGCCCGCTTCGTTCACCCTTCGTTGACAACGATGCAGGTGAGTATCGCTGAACTTGGCGATAAGGCGATGACGCGTCTGCTGCAGTTGATGGACGGCAACAACACGGAAACGGCAGGGGACAAGCACACGCTTGTGCCTCGTCTGATCGTGCGCGATTCGAGTAGGTCATGACCTTGGTCATGACGCGTTAGACCGCAGAGAGTTGTATCGGTAATCCACGTAGTCAATAAAACGAAAGGCGGCCGCAATGACGGCCACCACCACCCGGAGATTTCGCATGACGTATTCCAATCACCGCACCCGTCAGCCGGCACGTCGCCTGCTGACGAGCGCTCTGGTCAGCTGCCTGATGTTGGGTGCAGCCCCGTCCCTGATGGCCCAGTCGGCAACCTCGTCGCTGCGCGGTCAGGTTTCCGGCGCGGAAGCCGGCACCGAAGTGAGCGCGACCAACGCGGCCACCGGTACCGTGCGTCGCGCCACCACCCGCGCCGACGGCAGCTATTCGCTGATGGGTCTGGACCCGGGTACCTATGACGTGGTGGCCAATGGCCAGACCCAGAAGGTGACGGTGACGGTGGCCTCCACCGCGACGCTGAACTTCAGTGGCGAAGCCGCCAACGGTTCGACCGCGAACGCCACCAACCTGGACACGGTGAACGTGGTGGCCCCGACGCTGCTGCAGGAAGTGCGCACCTCCGAAGTGGGCAAGACCGTGAGCCTGCAGCAGATCCAGACCACCCCGCAGGTGTCGCGCAACTTCCTGGAATTCGCCGACGCCGTGCCGGGCATGATCTTCACCCGTGATGCGAAGGGCAACACCTCGCTGCGCGGCGGTGCCACCAATGCCGACGGTACCAACGTCTACATCGACGGCGTGGGCCAGAAGAGCTACGTGAAGGGCGGCGGCGTCGCCGGCCAGTCCGGCAGCGCCGGCAACCCGTTCCCGCAGCTGGCTATCGGTGAGTACAAGGTCATCAGCGGCAACTACAAGGCCGAGTACGGCCAGGTATCGAGCGCGGCGGTGACCGCGGCGACCAAGTCCGGTACCAATGAGTTCAAGGGTGAGGCGTTCTACCGCTACACCGACGAAGACATGCGCGCCATGACCCCGGCCGAGCGCCAGGAGGGCAAGAGCAAGCAGGTGTCGGCCGAGAAGGAATACGGCTTCGCCCTGGGCGGCCCGATCATCCAGGACAAGGCGCACTTCTTCGTGACCTACGAAGCCAAGCGCTTCGACCTGCCGGTGACCATCGCACCGGAAGGCGCGGTCACCGACCGCGTCGGCCTGCTGCCGCCGGCCGCTGCCGCCGGCCTGGGCCCGGCCAGCCAGCCGTTCGAGCAGGACCTGATCTTCGCCAAGATCGACTTCGAGCCGACCGATTACGACCGCATCGAGCTGACCTTCCAGGACCGCGACGAAACCCAGCAGCAGTTCAGTGGCCAGACCGCGCCGTCGGCGGGCAAGGAAACCATCAACACCGACCGTCGTTACGCGCTGCGCTGGAACCACAGCGGTGAGCGTTTCTACAACGAGCTGATGGTCACCCACGAAGACTCGTTCAATAATCCGTACCCGCTGACCATCGGCAGCGGCATCACCTACACCGCGCCGGATGGCACCGACGAACGCATCCTGGTGAAGACCGGCGGTGCTTCGGCGCTGGACGCACAAGTGAAGGGCCAGAAGGGCTGGTCGATTGAAGATAACCTGACCCTCAACGGCATCGAGTTCGCCGGCGACCACACCATCAAGATGGGTGCGAAGTACAAGGAAATCGACCTGTACGCCTCCGACGCGGCGCAGATCAATCCGCAGTACACCTACACCCTCGGCGACCCGGACTTCCCGGACAACATTCCGTACAAGGCGCAGTTCGTGAAGCCGGTGACCGGCGTCTCCGGCGTGACCGGTGAAGTGCGTTCGAAGGTGAAGCAGATCGGCCTGTTCATCCAGGACGACTGGCAGGTCAACGACCACCTGCAGCTGAACCTCGGCCTGCGCTGGGACTACGAGAAGAACCCGACCTACCTGGACTTCGTGACCCCGCCGGAAGTGGTGGCCGCGCTGTACAGCCAGGATCCGCGTGCCGCCGCAGGCCAGAGCTACGCCGACACGCTGGCGCTGAGCGGGCTGAACATCAACGACTACATCAGCAACGGCCACAACCGCAAGGCGTTCAAGGACGCCTGGCAGCCGCGCGTGGGCTTCTCGTATGACATCAATGCAGACGAGATGCACGTGATCCACGGTGGTGCCGGCCGTTCCTACGACCGCGACCTGTTCGACTACCTGCAGCTGGAGACCACCAAGCTGGCGCTGCCGCAGCCGACCGTGTACTTCCGCAATCCGAACACCGGCATCTGTCTGAACGGCCAGCCGGCCTGCTTCGACTGGAACCCGGCGCTGATGGACAACATCGAAGGCCTGCAGGCACTGCTGGGCAGCACCAGCAACGCCGGCCTGGAAGTGGACCTGCTCAACAACAACCTGAAGGCTCCGTACGCGGACCAGTTCAGCCTGGGCATGAGCAACCAGATCGGCGACTGGCTGACCGACGCCACCATCGCCCGTACGCTGACCTATGACGGCTTCGCCTTCACCCTGGGCAACCGTTACCCGACCGGCCAGTTCTTCGACAACCCGCAGCTGTGCGGCGGCGACCAGCCGGGCCTGGGCCAGGCATGGAGCTGCAACGTGCCGGGCTTCGGCAGCCTGATCATCGGCCAGCAGGGCATCAAGACCCGTGCCACGCAGGTGCTGCTGTCGGCGCAGAAGCCGTTCACCAAGGAAAGCGGCTGGGGCACCTCGATCGCCTACACCTGGACCACCGCGCGCCACAACCGCGACATCAACGAGCACTACGCATTCGACCGCGGCGTGATCGGCGATTACCCGACCATCCGTTCCAACGGCGCACCGCGTCACCGCATCGTGCTGACCGGTTCGTATGCCGGCTTCTGGGACATCACCTTCGGCGGCAAGATCACCCTGGCCACCCCGACGGCGGTCAACGACTGGTACCCGGTCACGCAGGCCAGCGGTTATGACCTGCCCACCCCGGGTGCGGCCGTGGCCCAGGGCAACGGCAAGTTCCTGGTCGGTGGCAAGATCTGGGGCTACCGTTCGGTCGACCTGCAGGCGACCAAGACGTTCAAGATGCCGGGCGACACCGAGCTGTACGCGCGCATCGACATCATCAACGTCTTCAACTTCGACAACTTCTCCAACTTCAACTACACCAAGTCCAACGGCAAGCTGCTGGCCAGCTACAACGAGACCGGCGACATCGTCGGTACGCCGCGCCAGGTGAAGGCGGAAGTGGGCTTCCGCTTCTGATGCAATGACCGGTACCGTCCTTCGGGGCGGTACCGGTTTTTTTCGCAGTGGAGCTGTAAACGATTTCAATCCAAAGCCCGCTATGCTGGCTTCGGATTTCGCAGATTCTGAGGAGGGTGGGCTCGATGAAGGTATCTCGCGTCATGGCAATGGCAGTGCTGGCAGCAGCCGTGGTCGGCTGCAAGCCGCAGGCGGAACCCACGCCGGCCAAACCCAAACCGCCGGTGATCCTGATCGAGGCCGACGCGCCTCCACGCCCGATGAAGCCGGAACTGCCGCCGCTGTTCGACGACATCGAACGCCGCACCTTCCAGTTCTTCTGGGACACCACCAACGAGGTCAACGGGCTCAGCCCGGACCGCTATCCGTCGCGCCCCTTCGCCAGCATCGCGGCGGTGGGCTATGCGCTGACCGCCTATCCGATCGGCGTGGAGAACGGCTGGGTCAGCCGCACCCAGGCCGTGGACCGCACCCTGACCACGCTGAAGTTCTTCCGCGACCTGGAAAGCGGGCCGCAGCGGACCGGCAAGGGAGCCTACAAGGGCTTCTACTACCACTTCCTGGACATGCAGACCGGCCACCGCTACGACAGCTGGGTGGAACTCTCCAGCGTGGACACCGCGCTGCTGATGATGGGCGTGCTGTTCGCGCAGTCCTATTACACCGGCGACGACGCGCGCGAGAAGGAAATCCGCGCCATCGCGGACACCCTCTACAAGCGCGTGGACTGGCCGTGGCTGCAGCAGCGCGCCCCGTTGATCTCGATGGGCTGGTTCCCCGAGAGCGGCTTCATCGACCACGACTGGATGGGCTACAACGAAGCGATGATGGTCTACATCCTCGCCCTGGGCTCGCCCTCGCATCCGGTCAGCCCGGACGCGTGGACGGTGTGGACACGCACCTACGACAACGACTGGGGCGTGTTCCAGGGCCAGGAATACCTGTCCTTCGGCCCGCTGTTCGGCCACCAGTATTCGCATGTGTGGATCGACTTCCGCGACATCCAGGACGCGTACATGCGCGAGCGCGGGAGCACCTACTTCCTCAACAGCCGTTCGGCGGCGCTGGCGCAGCGTGAGTACGCCATCGCCAACCCGATGAACTGGAAGGACTATGGCGAGAACGTGTGGGGCCTGACCGCCAGCGACGGCCCGCAGAACACCACGCAGGAGTTCCGCGGCGAGCAGCGCCAGTTCCGCCATTATTCCTCGCGCGGCGCGGGCCTGCGCGAGAACTTCGATGACGGCACCATCGCCCCGACCGCGGCGATTTCCTCGGTGGTGTTCGCGCCGGAAGAGGTGATTCCGGCCACGCTGGAAATGCACAAGCGCTACGGCGACTACCTGTATTCCAGCTACGGCTTCCTGGACTCGTTCAACCCCAGCTTCAACTTCGACATTCCGCTCAAGACCGGGCGTTCGGTGCCTGAGCGTGGCTGGGTGGCCAGCGACTACATCGGCATCGACCAGGGGCCGATCCTGACCATGATCGCCAACTACCGCAACGACTTCGTGTGGGACGTGATGAAGACCAATCCGCACATCCGCCGTGGCCTGGAGCGCGCCGGCTTCAGCGGCGGCTGGCTGACCCCCGAGGGCGAGGAGCCGCCGCTGGAACTGCAGAAGGATGAAAAGGCCGCCGCCGCGCGTGCCATGGGTATCGCCGAATCGCGTGCGGCGGCCGCCCAGGAACAGAAGAACGCCTCCAACAGCAACCGCAACCCGCAAGGAAAGTAAGCAGTGCCTGTAACGTTCCGCCCCCGCTGGTGGGTGAGTCTTGTGCTGCTGGTTGCCGGCAGCCTGCTGTTGAGTGCCTGCCGGAAGGAACCGGACGGGGTGACCGTACGGTTCTGGGCGATGGGCCGCGAGGCCGAGGTGGTGGCCGAGCTGATCCGTGAGTTCGAGGATGAGAATCCCGGCATTCACGTGGATGTACAGAACATTCCGTGGACTGCCGCGCACGAGAAGCTGCTGACCGCGTTCGCCGCCGACGGTCTGCCGGACGTCTGCCAGCTGGGCAACACCTGGATTCCCGAGTTCGCCGAGCTGAATACCTTGACCCCGCTGCAGCCCTACGTGGCGCAGTCCAAGGTCGTGGACCCGGCCGATTACTTCCAGGGCATCTGGGACACCAACGTCATCCATGATGAACTGGTCGGGGTGCCGTGGTACGTGGACACCCGCCTGCTGTATTACCGCAAGGACCTGCTGGCACAGGCCGGATTCGACCATCCTCCGCAGACGTGGGAGGAGTGGAACACGATGATGGCGGCAATCAAGAAGATGCAGGGCCCGAACCGCTATGCGGTGCTGATGCCGATCAATGAGTTCGAGCAGCAGTTGTCGTTCGCCCTGCAGCAGCCCGATCCCCTGCTGCGCGACCACGACACACGCGGTAATTTCCGCAGCCCGGGCTTCCGCCGCACGCTGGCGTTCTACGAGAACATGTTCGCGCAGGGCTGGGCACCGCGCATGAGCGAGACCCAGATCTCCAATGTGTGGGACGAGTTCTTCCGCGGCTTCAACGTGTTCTATCTGTCAGGGCCCTGGAACATCCGCGAGTTCAAGAAGCTGCAGCCCAAGGAACTGGAGGGCAAGTGGAGCACCGCCGCGCTGCCGGGTCCGGACGGCCTCGGCGCGGGCATTGCCGGCGGCACCAGCCTGGTGATCTTCCGCTCGTCGCAGCAGAAGGAGGCGTCGTGGAAACTGATCGAGTTCCTGTCGCGCCCGGATATCCAGCAGCGCTTCCACTCCATCATCGGTGACCTGCCGCCGCGCCGAAGCACCTGGGAGCATCCCTCGCTGGCGAACGACCCGCTGGCGCAGCCGTTCCGCGACCAGCTCGAACGCGTGCGCGCCACGCCCAAGGTGCTGGAGTGGGAACGGATCGTGCAGGAAATGCGCATCGTCACCGAAAAGGTGGTGCGCGGTGGGCTGGACCAGGACAAGGCCGTGACCGAGCTGGATGACCGCGTGGACAAGGTGCTGGCCAAGCGTCGCTGGATGCATGAGCAGCGTGCCCAAGCGGCAACGCAACCTGCCGTGGAGGTGCAGCCATGAAGCAGCGTTCGCTGATCGGCTGGCTGTTCGCCGGTCCGGCCCTGGTGGTGATCGGGGTATTCTTCGGCCTGCCGGTGGCTTCGGCGCTGGCGCTGAGCATCACTGACTTCGACCTGTACGCGCTCGCTGACGGGGGCAATCTTCGCTTCGTTGGGCTCGGCAACTACATCGACCTGCTGCAGACCCCGATGTTCTGGAAGTCGCTCTGGAACACCACGTATTTCGTGATCGTGGGTGTGCCGATGTCGATCGCGGTGTCGCTGGGTGCCGCCATGCTCCTCAATGCCCCCGCGGCACGCTTCAAGGCGCTGTTCCGCACCGCGTTGTTCGCCCCGGTGGTGACCACGCTGGTGGCGGTGGCGGTGATCTGGCGCTACCTGTTCCACACCAGCTACGGGCTGGTGAATTACGGGCTGGGCCATCTGGGCATCAACCCGATCGACTGGCTGGGCGATCCCAACTGGGCGATGCCGACCATCATGCTGTTCGCGGTGTGGAAGAACTTCGGCTACAACATGGTGATCTTCCTGGCCGGTCTGCAGGCGATTCCGCACGATCTGTATGAAGCCGCGCGCATCGACGGAGCCTCGCGCTGGAAGCAGTTCCTGCACATCACTTTGCCGATGCTGGGGCCGGTGCTGCTCGTGGTCGGGGTGATCACCGTGTCCGGTTACTTCCAGCTGTTCGCCGAACCCTACGTGATGACCCGTGGCGACCCGCTGCAGAGCACGGTGAGCGTGCTGTACTTCATGTTCGAAGAGGGCTTCAAGTGGTGGAACCTCGGTCGCGCGTCGGCCGTGGCGTTCCTGCTCTTCCTGATCATCCTGGCCGTCACCAGCGTGATGCTGCGTTTCGGCCGCAAGAGGCAGTTGGTATGAGTCGTGAGATCGGCCAGTCGCGCTGGCATGCGTGGTGGGTGAACGGCGGGCTGGCGGTGCTGGCCGCCATCAGCCTGGCCCCGCTGCTGTGGATGGTGTCGGTGTCGTTCATGCCGACCGGTGAGGCGGCGCATTTCCCGCCGCCGCTGCTGCCTTCGGCGGTCACCACGGCGAACTACCACGAGTTGTTCGCCCGTACCGGCATGGGCAACAACTTCATCAACAGCCTGGGCGTGTCGCTGGCGATCACGCTGGGTTCGCTGCTGCTCAACACCATGGCCGGCTACGCGTTCGCCAAGCTGCGGTTTGTCGGCCGCGAGCGCCTGTTCCAGCTGCTGCTGGCGGCGCTTGTGATTCCGGCCCAGGTGGCGATGCTGCCGCTGTTCCTGTTGATGAAGCAGCTGGGGCTGGTGAACAGCTTCGGAGGGGTGGTGGTACCGGCGCTGGCCAGCGTGTTCGGCATCTTCCTGGTCCGCCAATACGCCCGGTCCATTCCGGATGAGCTGCTGGAAGCGGCGCGGATCGACGGGGCAGGGGAGCTGCGGATCTTCTTCCAGATCGTGCTGCCCATGCTCAAGCCGGTGCTGGTGACGCTGTCCATCTTCACCTTCATGGGGGCCTGGAACGATTTCATGTGGCCATTGATCGTATTGACCGACCAGGAGCACTACACTCTGCCGGTTGCCCTGGCCACGCTGTCGCGCGAACACATCATGGACGTTGAAATGATGATGGCCGGGGCGGTGGTCACGGTGGTTCCGGTGCTGGCCCTGTTCCTGGTGCTGCAGCGCTACTA
>JAEWLO010000338.1 GCA_023457475.1 Pseudomonadota bacterium
ATCCTGCTGCACAAGGCCGGCGTGATCACGCTCAAGGATCCGACCAACGCGCTGGCAACCCAGCGCGACATCACCGCCAACCCGAAGCAGCTGAAGTTCCGCGAGCTGGATTCGGCCATGCTGCCGCGGGTGCTGGACCAGGTGGATCTGGCCCTGATCAACACCAACTATGCGCTCGACGCAGGTCTGAACCCGACCCAGGACGCACTGGCGATCGAGAGCAAGGATTCGCCGTACGTGAACTTCCTGGTCGCGCGCCCGGACAACAAGGACGATGCCCGCGTGCAGCAGCTGGCCAAGGCGCTGACCAGCCCCGAGGTCAAGGCGTTCATTGAAGAGAAATACAAGGGAGCCGTACTGCCAGCCTTCTGACCGAAGCACGTAACAACCAGCGTAGAGCCACGCCCTGCGTGGCTGGCCGCGCACCGCGCGGCAATGAGCGGAACCGATACCGCGAAGCCACGCAAGGCGTGGCTCTACGCGTCAGGCGACCCGGAAACCCATCGTCGCTTCCACCGCCTGCAGCCAGCCGGCGTACAGCGTTTCACGCCGGTCGGCCGCCATCTGCGGCTCGAAGCGACGGTCCACCGCCCACTGCTCGGCAATCTCGGCGCGGCTCTCCCAGAATCCGGTGGCCAGGCCCGCGAGGTAGGCCGCCCCCAGCGCGGTGGTTTCCGCCACCTGGGGGCGCAGCACGGGGACGCCCAACAGGTCACTCTGGAACTGTGCCATGAAGTCGTTGGCCATCGCACCGCCATCGGCGCGCAGTTCCTTCAACGGCATGCCGGCATCGGCCTGCATCGCGGACAGGACATCGCGGGTCTGGTAGGCCATCGATTCCACTGCCGCGCGGATGAAATGCTCCTTGATGGTGCCGCGGCTCAGGCCGAACATGGCCCCACGTACATCGCTGCGCCAATAGGGGGCTCCCAGACCGACGAACGCCGGTACCAGGTACACCCCTCCGGTGTCGGGCACGCGTTCGGCGTAGGCCTGGCATTCGCCGGCCCGGTTGAACATGCGCAGGCCATCGCGCAGCCACTGCACCACGGAGCCTGCGACGAAGATCGAGCCCTCCAGTGCGTACTCGACCTCCCCGTTGATGCTCCAGGCCACCGTGGTGAGCAGGCCGTTGCGTGAGGTCACCGCCTGCGCGCCGGTGTTCATCAGCATGAAACACCCGGTGCCGTAGGTGTTCTTGGCCATGCCCGGGGCGAAGCAGGCCTGGCCGAACAGCGCTGCCTGCTGGTCGCCGGCCATCCCGGCGATGGGAATCTGCTGGTCGAAGAAATACTGCGCGCGGGTGGTTCCATACACCTCGCTGCAGCCGCGCACCTGCGGCAGCATCGCTTCCGGGATGTCGAGCAGGGCCAGCAGCTCGGGGTCCCATTGCAGGGTGTGGATGTTGAACAGCAGCGTCCGCGCGGCATTGCTTGCATCCGTCACATGCGCGGCACCGCCGGTCAGGTTCCACACCAGCCAGCTGTCGATGGTGCCGAACAACAGTTCGCCGCGCTCGGCACGCGCCTGCGCACCTTCTACATGGTCGAGGATCCAGCGCACCTTGGTGGCGGAAAAGTACGCATCCACCAGCAGGCCGGTGCGCTCGCGGATCAGGGGCTCATGGCCGGCCGCCTTGAGCGTTTCGCAGAGACCGTGGCTTTGTCGCGATTGCCAGACGATGGCGTTGTGGATCGGCTGGCCGGTGGTCCTGTCCCAGACCACCGTGGTTTCGCGCTGGTTGGTGATGCCGATGGCGGCGATCTGGCGCGGGTCGATCTGCTCCCGGTTGAGCAGTTCGGTGATCGTGGTGTAGACGCTGGTGAGGATTTCGCGCGGGTCGTGCTCCACCCAGCCGGGCTGTGGGAACAGTTGGGTGAACTCGCGCTGCGCGCTGCCGGCGACGCGCCCGCGGCGGTCGAACAGGATCGCGCGCGAGCTGGTGGTGCCCTGGTCGATGGCGAGGATGTATTTTTTGTCCATTCGGGGTTCCTGAGGGCCGGCCAATGGCCGGCGCTACCGTGTCATCGGTGTTTTATCGCCCGGGCGCGTGGCGACGCGTTCGTCATGGCGGCCCCGCGTTTCAATCGGGGCGCGGCCGGCATTACCGCATATCGTCCACCGCGGGTGGGGGCTCGGTAGCGCCGGCTGTCAGCCGGCCCTCGGAATGCACCCTCGCGCGGTTTGCCCGCAGCTCCACATACTCCGCCACCGCCGCGCGCTGCACCGGGTCCATTTTCAAACCCAGGCGACTGCGCCGCCACAGCAGGTCATCCACTTCGCGCACCCACTCATGCGCCAGCATGTGATCGACCTCGCGCTGATACAGCTGCGCGCCGAAATGCAGGCCCAGGTCCGACGTCCGCTGCGCCAAGCCGAGCACGGTCGTGGCACGGCTGCCATGGCGCTGGGCCACGCCGCGCAGCAGCGCGATGGGCAGCTGCGGGTACTGCGCCTGCAGTGCGGGCAGAAGATCCTCCGTAGCGCCCCCGTCGCCGCCGGGGAGCGCGGCCCCGTGTGCGGTCCAGGCCGGTTCGTTGCGCACCAGCGCCGTCGCCAGCTTCTCCACGGCCTCTTCGGCCAGCACGCGATAGGTGGTGAGCTTGCCGCCCAGGACATTGAGTATCGGGGCCTGGTGCGCATCCAGTTGCAGCCGATAATCACGCGTGACCGCGGCGGCATCGTGGTGATGGTCTGCCAGCAGCGGACGGACGCCACTGAACCGCCAGACGACATCCTCGGGACGTACCGACGTACGCAGCCAGGCATTGACCGCGTCGCACAGATAGCCGACCTCTGCATCGCTGGCACGCGCCCCCGCCGGATCGCCGTCGTAATCCAGATCGGTGGTGCCGATCAGGCTGAAGTCCTCCTCGAACGGCAGTACGAACACCACGCGCTGGTCCGGCTGTTGCAGGAGGAAGGCGCTGTCGTGGCTGTAAAGGCGCGGCACCACAATGTGGCTGCCCTGGACCAGGCGCAGCCCGATAGGCGCATCCATGCCGGCGCGTTCGATCAGGTTGCCCGCCCACGGCCCCGTCGCGTTGGCGCCCGCCCGTGCGCGCCCCCGGGGGATCTCGCCATTGGTCTGGCGCAGCACGGCAAGCCAGTGATCGCGATGGCGGATGAGCTGCTCGCAGCGCGTGCGCGTCAGGATGCGCGCCCCACGCTCGTGGGCGTCGAGTGCATTGAGCAGCACCAGCCGTGCATCATCCACGCGGGCGTCGCTGTAGGTGAAGGCCCTGCGGAAGCGCGGATTCAGTGGCGCACCACGCGGGTCGGTTCGCAGGTCGAGCGCGCGGGACCGTGGAAAGGCCTCGCTGACGGCATCCAGATGGTCGTACAACCACAGCCCTGCGCGCAGCATCCACTTCGGACGCAGGTGGCGGGCATACGGGAGAATGAAGGTCGTCGGCGTCACCAGATGCGGAGCCAGCCGATGCAGCACCTGCCGCTCCCGCAATGCCTTGCGCACCAGTGCGAACTGCCCGTATTGCAGATAGCGCAGGCCGCCGTGGATCAGTTTCGTGCTCGCGCTGGAGGTGTGTGCGGCCAGGTCGTCCTGCTCACACAGGCACACGGACCAGCCGCGACCCGCCGCGTCCCGCGCGATGCCCGCCCCGTTGATGCCGCCGCCCACCACCAGCAGGTCCAGCATGTCATCCATTGGCCGCCTCCCCACACGTGTGACCACGACTATCGTGTGAATGGGGAGAAGGGGAAATGAAGGCGCACGCAAGATGCCGGCGCTTGGCCGGCATCCTGCGCTACATCACATCACATCACATCGCGTCAGAACATCACATCACATCACATCGCGTCAGATCAGAAACGGGCACCGATACCGAAGCCCACGGTCCACGGATCCAGCTTGGCTTCCTGTCCGGTGCTGCGGCCATTGACGGTCAGGTCAGGGCGCGAATGCAGGTAACGTGCATCGGCGCGGGCGAACCAGGTGCTGTTGATGTTCATGTCCACGCCTACGGTGCCGATCGCACCCTTGGCGGTCTCGAGGCCGACATGCCCGACGTCGCTGGCCAGGTTCTCGTTGCTGAAGTTGGACTCGTAGTAGCCCACGCCCACGAACGGACGGAACACGTTATCGGCCTGGCCGAAGTGATACTGGCCGCTCAGCGCGATCGGCTGCTGCTCCACGGTGCCAAGCTTGGCACCGCCATCGGTGCGCACGCGGTGGTTGAACTTGTCCGCCGCGCCCCACAGCTCCACCGCCCAGTTGTCGTTGATGTAGTAGCTGAAGCTCAGCGTCGGTGCCGGGCCGCCGTCCACCTTGTCGATGCCCTCGATCGGGTCGTTCTTCGGCTGCAGCAGCGCAACGCCGCCGACGACGGCAAAGTGCTTGCCCGAGGCCGTATCGGCCGTGGTGCTGTCCTGGGCAAAGGCCGCCGGCGCGAAGGCAAGGGCGGTAACGGTAGCCAGGGTCAAGGTACGAATGGAGCGCATGGGGGAATCTCCTCAGGTATTTTCTGTTCTTGGCCCCCGTGTTGCGGGGTGCGCTCAACGTAGGCCCGTCAACATGAATCGCGTCCGACGCACGTTAAAAAATAGTTGTTGTTGTTCAGCGTGCAGCGCGCAGGCGTTGAATTGGCCGCGTTCCACGCCCGCCGCGGAATTCATGCAGCTGGAGAGCGTGTGATGGAACCGGTGCTGTGCATCGGGCTGCCTGCGCAGGCAGACGCCGCGTGCCGTGTGCTGGTGCTGGGTTCGATGCCGGGCGTGGCATCGCTGCAGGCGGCGCAGTACTACGCGCATCCGCGCAACCGCTTCTGGCCCCTGATGGCCGCGTTGACCGGGATCGATCCCGGCCTGGCATACCCACGGCGGCTCCAGGCGCTGCATGCTTCGGGTGTGGGTCTCTGGGACGTGATCGGTCGCTGCGAACGCCGTGGAAGCCTCGATACCGCGATCGTGCGTGGCAGCGAGGCGATCAATCCGCTGCCCGCTTTGATCCACCAGTTGCCCCGGTTGCAGGGAATCGCCTGCAACGGGGCCGCCGCGGGCGCCGCCTGGAAGCGGCATGTGGTGCCCCTGCTGGACGCCCGTTCGGCCGCGCTGCCGGTATGGACGCTGCCGTCCACCAGCCCGGCCAACGCGGGCTGGTCGTTGGCGAGACTGCAGGCCGCATGGCAGCCGGTGGCGGACGCGCTGGCGCGCTGAGGGCTCGATCCGCCGGACAATACGGTACCGACTGGAAAGCCGGCGATCATCGACGCCACGGGCCGAAGGCCTTGACCGGCGGTGCCTGCAACAGCCTGTCCCGGGACAGCGGCGTTGGAATTCGCCGCAACCGGTTGGCGCTGACGCTTCATAGCCCCACAATAGGCGATTCCCTACACCAGATTGCCGGAGTTATCCCCATGGCCGAAATCAAGGAAGCACTTGTCCCCGATATCGGTGACTACAGCGATATCCCGGTAATCGAGGTGCTCGTCGCCGTGGGTGATACCGTCAAGAAGGATCAGGGTCTGGTGACCCTGGAGTCGGACAAGGCCACGATGGAAGTCCCGTCGTCGGTGGCGGGTGTGGTCAAGGAAATCAAGGTCAAGGTCGGCGACAACCTCTCCGAGGGCAAGGTCGTGGCGCTGATCGAGGTGGCCGAAGGTGCCGCCGCGCCGGCTCCGGCCGCTGCCCCCGCCAAGTCCGCTGCGCCGGCCCCGGCCACCCAGAGCGCCCCTGCAGCCGCTCCGGCTGCTGCCGCGCCGGCCGCCGCTGCCCCGGCCGCCGCCGGTGGCCCGGTCGAGGCGCTGGTGCCGGATATCGGCGATTACACCGACATTCCGGTGATCGAAGTGCTGGTCGCCGTCGGCGACACGGTCAAGAAGGACCAGGGCCTGGTCACGCTGGAGTCGGACAAGGCCACGATGGAAGTGCCGTCCTCGGTTGCCGGCGTGGTCAAGGAAATCAAGGTCAAGGTGGGCGACACCCTCTCGCAGGGCAAGGTCGTGGCCATCATTGAAGCCCAGGGCGAGGCCGCTCCGGCGACCGCGCAGGCCGCGCAGGCTGCTCCGCCGGCCGCCGAGACCGGTACCAAGGTCGAGCCCGTCGCTGTCCCGGCCCAGCCGGACAAGCTGGCTGCGCGCGAGATCGCCGCCGCCCCGTCGGCCGGTGCGCCGAGCACCCCGCCGGTCCAGTTCAATGCCGACAGCGTGCTGCCGTCCAAGGTGCCGTATGCGACCCCGGCCGTGCGCGTGTTCGCGCGTGAGCTCGGCGTGGACCTGAACCAGCTCAGTGGCACCGAGAAGGGCGGCCGCATCACCAAGTCCGACGTGCAGAAGTTCGTCAAGTCGGTGCTGACCGGTGGCGCGGCTGCCGGTGCCCCGGCGGGTGCCGTCGCCGCCGGTGGTGGTCTGAATCTGCTGCCGTGGCCGAAGGTCGACTTCAGCAAGTTCGGCGAAGTTGAAACCCAGCCGCTGTCGCGCATCAAGAAGATCTCCGGTGCCAACCTCGCCCGCAACTGGGCGATGATTCCGCACGTCACCCAGTTCGAACAGGCCGACATCACCGACCTGGAAGCCCTGCGCGTTGCCCTGAACAAGGAAAACGAGAAGGCCGGCATCAAGCTGACCATGCTCGCCTTCCTGATCAAGGCCAGCGCGGCGGCGCTGAAGCAGTTCCCCGAGTTCAACGCCTCGCTCGATGCGGCCGGCGAAAACCTGACCCTGAAGAAGTACTTCAACATCGGCTTCGCCGCCGATACGCCGAACGGTCTGGTCGTCCCGGTCATCCGCGACGTGGACAAGAAGGGCGTGGTGCAGATCGCGCAGGAGACCGGCGAACTGGCCAAGAAGGCGCGTGACGGCAAGCTGGGTCCGGCCGACATGAGCGGCGGCTGCTTCTCGATCAGCTCGCTGGGCGGTATCGGTGGCACTGCGTTCACCCCCATCGTCAACGCGCCGGAAGTGGCCATCCTGGGCGTCTCCAAGTCGTCGATCCAGCCGGTCTGGAATGGCAAGGAGTTCGCGCCGAAGCTGATGCTGCCGCTGTCGCTGAGCTACGACCACCGCGTCATCGACGGTGCGCTGGCCGCGCGCTTCACCACGTATCTGTCGCAGGTGCTGGCCGACATGCGGCGCGTGCTGCTGTGAGGCAGCGTCTGGTATCCGGGGTGATGCAGCCGGGCAGGGCCCGGCTCTATGCGGCGATGGTGCTGGGGTTGCTCGTTGCGCCGGGCGCTTCGGCAGCGTGCACCACCGAACTGGGCCATGGCTGGCCGCCGGCGACGGGCAACTACGGCGAGGCCGTGGAGACCCTGTTCGAGGGCAAGGCCCGGCCCATGCTGTCGCTGGTCACTCTGCCCAAGGGCGGTGTGGAAACCGGTGTGGCACTGCTGCCTGGTACCCGGGAGCAGGAATGGACCCTGCGTTACAGCAAGGCCGACAAGCGCGTCTACAACTGGAACAACAGCGCCCGCAGCGGCGGCCTTGAGCTGCGCGTGGACCAGGAGCCGGATCAGTACCAGGTGGCGATTCCCGCTGCGCTGGCGCAACGGCTGGTGCGCAGCTGGCAGGCGGCACTGACCTCGGCCGTACCGGCCGAGCGCAAGGCTCCGGTGGGCGACGGCGAAGTGCTGTCGTTCCAGGTGGACGGCCAGCGCTACAGCGGTCCGCGCTGGGGGTGTGGTGCCGGCAAGCTGATGATGGAACAGGTGGCGCTGCTGATCGAAGCCAGCGACACCAAGGAAAAGAAGCTCGACCGTCGCTGGCAGGATCTGGACGAGTCGCTCGACGAACTGCAGGAACTGCTCGCCGGCACTGCCGGCTGAGCCCGAGGAGAACACGAATGGCCGCTATTGAAATCAAGGTTCCCGACATCGGCGATTACAGCGATGTGCCGGTGATCGAGCTGCTGGTTGCCGTGGGCGACACGGTGAAGAAGGACCAGGGTCTGGTCACGCTGGAATCGGACAAGGCCACGTTGGAAGTGCCGTCCTCGGCCGCCGGTGTGGTCAAGGAACTGAAGGTCAAGCTGGGCGACACTCTGTCCGAGGGTGATGTCGTGGTGGTGCTGGAAGCCGAGGGCGCTGCTGCCGCCGCGCCGGCACCGGCTCCGGCTGCAGCACCTGCTGCCGCGCCGGCCAGCAAGCCGCCGGTGACCCCGTCGCACCGCGCACCGGCCGAACCGGCCGCGCCGAAGCCGGCCCTGTCCTCGGGCAAGCCGGCTGACATCGAATGCAAAATGGTCGTGCTGGGCGCGGGCCCGGGCGGCTACACCGCCGCGTTCCGCTCCGCCGACCTGGGCGTGGACACCGTGCTGATCGAGCGCTACGCCAGCCTCGGCGGTGTTTGCCTCAACGTCGGCTGCATTCCGTCCAAGGCGCTGCTGCATGCGGCGGCGGTGATCGACGAAGTGGCCCACGCCGGCGATTTCGGGGTGGAGTTCGGCAAGCCGACCATCACCCTGGACAAGCTGCGCGGCTACAAGGAAAAGGTGGTCACCCAGCTGACCAAGGGCCTGGCCGGCATGGCCAAGCAGCGCAAGGTGCGCACCGTGCAGGGCGTGGCCACGTTCGTTTCGGCCAATGAGCTGGAGATCGTCGGCGACGACGGCAAAACCCAGCTGCTGCGCTTCGAGCAGTGCATCATCGCCGCCGGTTCGCAGGCGGTGAAGCTGCCCAACTTCCCGTGGGACGACCCGCGTGTGATGGATTCCACCGATGCGCTGGAACTGGCCGAAGTGCCGGGTTCGCTGCTGGTGGTGGGCGGCGGCATCATCGGCCTGGAAATGGCCACCGTGTATGCCGCACTGGGCAGCGCCGTCACCGTGGTCGAGTTCATGGACCAGCTGATGCCGGGGGCCGACAAGGACCTGGTCAAGCCGCTGGCCGACCGTCTGAAGAAGCAGGGCATCGCCGTGCACCTGAAGACCAAGGCAGCCGGCGTGAGCGCGGACAGCAAGGGCATCACCGTGACCTTCGAAGCGGCTGCAGAAGGCGAACAGCCGGGCCTGGCCACGGGGACCTTCGACCGCGTGCTGGTGGCCGTGGGCCGCTCGCCGAACGGCAAGAAGATCGCTGCTGAAAACGCGGGCGTGCAGGTGACCGACCGGGGCTTCATCCCGGTGGATCGCCAGATGCGCACCAACGTGCCGCACATCTTTGCCATCGGCGACATCGTGGGCAATCCGATGCTCGCCCACAAGGCCACGCACGAAGGCAAGCTGGCAGCGGAAGTGGCCGCCGGCGAGAAGAAGGAATGGGTGGCGCGGGTGATTCCGTCGGTGGCGTACACCAACCCGGAAATCGCATGGGTTGGCGTGACGGAGACCGAGGCGAAGGCCAAGGGGCTGAAGGTCGGCGTAGCCAAGTTCCCGTGGGCCGCCAGCGGTCGCGCGATCGGTATCGGCCGCACCGAGGGCTTCACCAAGCTGATCTTCGACGAGGAGACCCACCGCATCATCGGTGGCGCGATCGTGGGTGTGCATGCGGGCGATCTGCTGGCCGAGATCGGCCTGGCGATCGAGATGGGCGCGGAGGCCGAGGACATCGGCCACACCATCCATGCGCATCCGACCCTGAGCGAATCGGTGGCGATGTCGGCGGAGATCTACGACGGCACCATCACCGATCTGTACAT
>JAEWLO010000339.1 GCA_023457475.1 Pseudomonadota bacterium
TCGACAGTCGTAGAGCTGTCGCGGCTGCAATTTGCTTTGACCGCGATGTATCACTTCCTATTTGTTCCCCTCACGCTTGGCCTGTCCTTCATGGTGGCCATCATGGAGAGTGTGTACGTCATGACCCGGAAACAGGTCTGGCGCCAGATGACCCTGTTCTGGGGCACGCTGTTCGGCATCAACTTCGCCATCGGCGTGGCCACCGGCCTGGTGATGGAATTCCAGTTCGGCATGAACTGGTCGTATTACAGCCACTACGTGGGCGACATCTTCGGGGCACCGCTGGCCATCGAGGGCCTGATGGCGTTCTTCCTGGAAGCCACCCTGATCGGCCTGTTCTTCTTCGGCTGGAAGCGGCTGAGCCCGGTAAAGCACCTGGCGGTGACCTGGTTCATGGCGCTGGGCACCAACCTGTCGGCGGTGTGGATCCTGATCGCCAACGGCTGGATGCAGAACCCGACCGGCGCGGTTTTCAACCCGGAAACGATGCGCATGGAAGTGGTGGACTTCGCCGCGGTGCTGTTCAACCCGGTGGCGCAGGCGAAGTTCGTGCACACCGTGAGCGCCGGCTACGTGACCGGCGCGATCTTCGTGATGGGCATCAGCGCATTCTACCTGCTGCGCAACAAGCACAAGGACATGGCGCGCCGTTCGTTTGCGGTGGCCGCGGCCTTCGGCCTGCTGTCCTCGCTGAGCGTGGTGGTGCTGGGCGACGAGAGCGGTTACGCCGCCAGCGAACACCAGAAGATGAAGCTGGCCGCGATCGAGGCGATGTGGGAAACCGAGCGCGCCCCGGCCGACTTCACCGCCTTCGGCATTCCGAACCAGGCCACGCAGACCAACGACTTCGCGATAAAGATTCCGTATGTGATGGGCCTGATCGCCACGCGGTCGTTGAACCAGCCGATTCCGGGCATCCTGGAGCTGGTGGAGCGCGCAGAGCACCGCATCAAGGGCGGGCAGCTGGCCTACGGTGCGCTGGAGCGTATCCGCAAGGACAAGAACGATGTCGAAGCGCGTGAAATGTTCGACCGTCACTGGCAGGACCTGGGTCATGGCCTGCTGCTGAAGCGCTACCGCGACGACATCCTCAACGCCACTCCGAAAGAGATTTCCAAAGCCGCGATGGACACGGTGCCGCGTGTGGCCCCGCTGTTCTGGACGTTCCGCATCATGGCGGCGCTGGGCTTCTACCTGATTGCCTTCTTCGCCCTGGCCTTCTACTTCTCCTGCAAGAACAACTTCCAGGACAAGCGCTGGTTCCTGCGGCTGGCGGTGTGGACGATGCCGGCACCGTGGATCGCGATCGAATGCGGCTGGTTCGTGGCCGAGTACGGCCGCCAGCCGTGGGCGGTGGACGGCGTGCTGCCGACCTTCTATGCCGCGTCGGGCCTGCACCTGCATGAAATCCTGACAACGCTGGCGGTATTCACGCTGACCTACACCATCCTGCTGGTGGTCGAGGTGAAGCTGATGCTGAAGGCGATCCGCACCGGTCCGGAGGAGATTCTTCCCTCGCTGCAGCCCGCCCGCAAGCCGCTCACCCCCATTGCCGCCGCGCCGGCCCCCGGCCAGGCATAAGGCAGGAGAAACATCATGGAAATTCTTGGACTCGATTACACCACCCTGCGCGTGATCTGGTGGCTGCTGCTGGGCATCCTGCTCACGGGTTGGGCGGTGATGGATGGCTTCGACCTGGGCGTGGGCACCCTGCTTCCGTTCGTGGCGAAGACCGATGAGGAACGCCGATTGGTGATCAATACCGTCGGCCCGGTATGGGAAGGCAACCAGGTGTGGCTGGTGCTGGGCGGCGGTGCGATCTTCGCCGCGTGGCCGCCGCTGTATGCGGTGAGCTTCTCGGGCTTCTACCTGGCCATCTTCGCCATGCTGTTCGGGCTGATCCTGCGCCCGGTCGGCTTCAAGTACCGCAGCAAGATGCCCAGCCAGCGCTGGCGCACTACCTGGGACTGGGTGCTGTTCGTGGGCGGGCTGCTGCCGGCGCTGATTGCCAGCGTAGCCGTGGGCAACGTGCTGCTTGGCGTGCCCTACCACTTCGACGACAGCATGCGCATCTTCTACACCGGTTCGTTCTTCGGCCTGCTCACCCCGTTCGCCTTGGTCGCCGGCCTGGTGGGCGTGGCGATGATGGTCTCGCACGGTGCGGCCATGCTGGTGCTGAAGACCGACGGCCCGGTGGCCGAACGTTCGGCGCGTTACGGCAGCATCGCGGCGATCATCAGCTTCGTGCTGTTCGCCGTGGCGGGTGCCTGGGTGGCCTTCGGCCTGCCGGGGTACCAGATCACCTCGCAGGTGGTGACCGACGGCCCGACCAACCCGCTGCTGAAGACGGCCGAGATCGGCAGTGCCGCCGGCGGTTGGCTGCGCAACTACAGCAGCATGCCGGCCACGGTGATCTTCCCGATCCTGGGCCTGGTGGGCGCGCTGGCCAGCGCCGTGCTGCTGCGCGCCCGTCGCGGCATGGCGGCCTTCCTTGCCTCGGGTGCGTCGATCGCCGGCATCATCATGACGGTAGGCTTTGCGATCTTCCCGTTCCTGCTGCCCTCGAGCAGCCAGCCCAGCGGCAGCCTGACGGTGTGGGACAGCTCCTCGAGCCACCTGACGCTGTTCATCATGCTGGTGGCCACGGTGATCTTCCTGCCGATCATCATCGCGTACACCAGCTGGGTGTACCGGGTGATGAAGGGCAAGACCACCGCCGAGGACATGGCCGACAACCCCAACGCATATTGATGATGCGCCGGCCATCGGCCGGCACCTACCCGGTAACGCCGGCCGTTGGCCGGCTTCCAACAGGAGAGCTCTATGTGGTATTTCGCCTGGATTCTCGGCACCGGCCTGGCCTCGGCCGCGGCCATCCTCAACGGCATGTGGTTCGAAGCCCGCGAGGCCAGCCGCGCCGACAACGGTTCGGTTTGACCCGTAAAAAAAGGTTGCCGGCACGGTCTTCACACCGTATCCTTGTCGGCTCCTTCGGGGTGTAGCTCAGTCTGGTAGAGCGCTACGTTCGGGACGTAGAGGTCGCAGGTTCGAATCCTGTCTCCCCGACCACTTCGGTGGTCGCATTGAAGCCTGAAGCCACCGCTTCAGGCTTTTTTGTCGAAGTGAAAGGTACCCCTTGCCGCCCAAGGGTGATGCCGATACAATAGGCGGCTCCTTACGGGGTGTAGCTCAGTCTGGTAGAGCGCTACGTTCGGGACGTAGAGGTCGCAGGTTCGAATCCTGTCTCCCCGACCATTCAGTGGTCACATCAAGCCTGGAAGACGAAAGTTTTCCGGGTTTTTTTGTGTTTGTGATTTGGATGACTTCCGGGCGTTGACGGACCTCCTGGGTCGGCCAACGGCCGGCGGGTACGCGTCATCGCATGCGTGCTGCCGCCCCACGATCCGCTGCGC
>JAEWLO010000340.1 GCA_023457475.1 Pseudomonadota bacterium
CGCAGCTCTTCACGGATACGCTCGTTGATCAGCACGTTGGCGTCCACCGACAGGCCCACCGAGAGCGCCAGACCGGCGAAGCCCGGCAGGGTCATGGTGGCACCGAACAGCGACATCACCGCGACCACGATCAGCAGGTTGAACAGCATCGCCACCGAGGTGATCAGGCCGAACATGCGGTAGTACACGGTGAAGAAGATCAGCGTGAACATGAAGGCGTAGACCACCGCGGTGATGCCGCGCTCCACGTTCTCCGCACCCAGGCTCGGGCCCACCACGCGCTCTTCGACGAAGTCCATCGGCGCGGCCAGCGAGCCGGACTTCAGCAGCTTGGCCAGCTCTTCCGATTCCTTCTTCTCCAGACCGGTGGTCTGGAACTGCTTGCCGAACACGCCGTTGATGTTGGCCACCGAGATCACTTCCTCGTTGACCTTGAAGCCACGGACTTCCTGGCCATCGACGACGGTGACGGTCGGCACGCGTTCGGTGTAGACCACGGCCATCGGCTTGCCGACGTTGGCGCTGGTGAAATCGAACATGCGCTGGCCGCCCACGGCGTTCAGCGTCACGCTCACCGCCGCACCGCCGTTCTGGGTGTCGGTGGTGGCCTGCGCGGCGACCATCTGGTCACCGGTGACGATCACGCGCTTGTTCAGCAGGATCGGGCCTGCACCTCCACGCTGCTGGAACACGCGCCCTTCCGGAGGAATGACACCGGAGTCGATCATTTCCTGCACGCGCACCGGGTTGCGTTCGACCACGGCACGGTATTCCAGGGTGGCGGTGGCACCGATCATGCGCTTGGCTTCGGCGGTGTCCTGCACGCCGGGCAGCTGCACGACCACGCGGTCGGCACCCTGACGCTGGATGATCGGCTCGGCCACGCCGAGCTGGTTGACGCGGTTGCGCAGCGTGTTGATGTTCTGCTCGATCGCGCCGTTGGCGATCGTGGTCAGCTCGCTGTCCGGCACGCTGACCGTAAGGCGGTTGCCGTTGACCGTGTGGCCCAGGGTGGGCTCGTTCTTGGCCAGCAGCTGGCGGGCGCGTTCGACGTCCTGTTCTCCCACCGACGGACTCAGCACCGCGATGATGGTGTTGTCCGGACGACGCTCGACCGACTGGTAGGCGATGCGCGCGTCACGCAGCGTGGTGCGCACGTCTTCGGCGTAGGCGTCCATGCGCTTGTCCAGCGCGGCCTTCTGATCCACCTGCAGCACGAAGTGCACGCCACCCTGCAGATCCAGGCCCAGCGTCATCGGCCGGCCGCCCAGACGGGACAGCCAGTCCGGCACGGTGGAGGCCAGGTTCAGGGCCACGGTGTAGTTTTCGCCCACGCTGTCGCGCAGCAGGTCGCTGGCAGCGGCCTGGGTCTTCAGGTCAGGCAGGCGGACGATCAGGCTTTCGCCTTCCTTCTCCGCGCCGATCGTGGTGATGCCGGCCTGCTTCAGGTCGGCCACCACCCGGTCGCGCAGCGCGTCGTCGACCTGCCCGCCACGGTTGGCGGTGATCTGGACGGCGGCGTCCTTCTGGTAGATGTTGGGCAGAGCGTACAGCGTGCTGAGCGCGAGTACGATCAGGATGACGACGTACTTCCAGCGTGGGAATTCAAGCATTGCCAGGTTCCTGCGCGGTGCCACTCCGGGCACCGCGGTTGGGCTTGGGAAAAAAACGGATCAGACGGCGGACTTGAGCGTGCCCTGCGGCAGCACGTTGCCGACGGCACCCTTCTGCACGCGGATGTTCACGTTGTCGGCCACTTCCACGGTGACGAAGTTGTCGCCGATCTTGGTCACCACGCCGGCGATACCGCCGTTGGTCAGCACTTCGTCACCGACCTTGATCTTCTCCAGCATCGCCTTGTGTTCCTTCTGGCGCTTCATCTGCGGACGGATCATCAGGAAGTACATGATCGCGATCAGGATGATCGGGAACAGCAGGGTGCTCAGGCCCATGCCCTGCGGCTGGCCGCCAGCGGCTTGGGCGTGGGCGGCGGGAATCAGGAAAGCGAGCAGGTTCATAGTGTGTCCTTGGGTTGGGAGGCGCCCTGCCCTGGTGGGCCGGGAGTCGCCGCGAAACGGTGGGTCAGCCGCGAAGTATGCCACGACCCCGGACCTTCGTCCTTGGGCCGTTTGGCACGGTCCGCGCGGTAGTTCGGGTCAGGCGGTGCCGTCCAGCGGCGGTGTGGCCAGGCCCCGGGTCGCATAGAACGACTCGCGGAAGGCCGTGAAGGTTCCCGCCGCGATGGCCGCGCGCATGTCGGCCATCAGCTTCTCGTAGTAGTACAGGTTGTGCAGGGTGCCCAGCATCGGGGCCAGCATTTCATTGCAGCGGTCCAGATGGCGCAGGTAGGACCGGGTATAGCCGCTGCTGCAGGCATGACAGCCGCAGCCCGGCTCGATGGGGTCCATGTCGCGCTCGTAGCGGGCGTTGCGGATGCGCACCGTGCCGAACGAGGTGAAATAGTGACCGTTGCGGGCGTTGCGGGTCGGCATGACGCAATCGAACATGTCCACGCCCCGTGCCACGCCCTCCACGAGGTCTTCCGGACGCCCCACCCCCATCAGGTAGCGCGGACGATCGGCCGGCAGGATGGGATTCAGATGGTCGAGCATCGCGTTGCGTTCATGTTCCGGCTCGCCGACTGCCAGCCCGCCGATCGCATAGCCGTCGAAACCGATCTGCTGCAGGCCTTCGGCGGAGCGCGTGCGGAGGTCGTGATGCACCCCGCCCTGCACGATGCCGAACAGCGCCGCATCGTTGCCCAGCGCGTCGTGCGCATCGCGGCTGCGCCGCGCCCAGCGCAGGCTCAGCTCCATCGAGGTGCGCGCGACCGGCTCGGTCGCCGGATACGGAGTGCACTCGTCGAAGATCATCACGACGTCCGAGTCGAGCACCTTCTGGATCTTCATGCTCTCCTCCGGGCCGAGGAACACCTTGGCTCCGTCGGTCGGCGAGGCGAAGGTCACACCCTGCTCGGTGATCTTGCGGCGGTGCGCCAGCGAGAACACCTGGAAGCCGCCCGAGTCGGTGAGGATCGGCCCGTTCCAGCGGGTGAAGCCATGCAGGCCGCCATGGTCGGCGATCACGTCCAGGCCGGGGCGCAGGTACAGGTGGAAGGTATTGCCGAGGATGATCTCCGCGCCCAGCGCCCGAACCTGCTCCGGCAGCACGCCCTTGACCGAACCGTAGGTGCCCACCGGCATGAACGCCGGGGTTTCCACCGTACCGCGCGGGAAGGTCAGGCGGCCACGGCGGGCACGGCCGTCCGTGGTCTGGAGCTGGAACTGGAGTCGGGACATCGGAGCGGAATCTGGGCAAATAATCGTTGATTATCGCCCAGATCCTGCCGAGTTTGGTTACGCGCCGGCCTTGGGGAACAACAGCATGGCATCGCCATAGCTGAAGAACCGGTACCGCTCGGCGATGGCCGCCGCATAGGCCTCGAACACCCGCTCCTGGCCGGCGAAGGCCGAAATCATCATCAGCAGCGTGCTTTCCGGCAGATGGAAGTTGGTGACCATGGCGTCCACGCTGCGGATCCGGTACCCGGGCGTGATGAAGATCTGCGTTTCTCCGGCATACGGCAGCAGCTCGCCGTCACGCATCGCGCTTTCCAGCGCCCGCACCACGGTGGTGCCCACCCCGATCACGCGCCCCCCGGCGGCGCGGGTCTGGCGAATCTGCTGGACCAGTTCCGCACCTACGTTCAGCCACTCGCGGTGCATGACGTGGTCCTTCAGGTCGTCCACCCGCACCGGCTGGAACGTGCCGGCCCCCACGTGCAGGGTCACATGGCCGAACTGCACGCCCCGCGCCCGCAGCTGCGCCAGCAGGGCTTCATCGAAATGCAGACCCGCGGTCGGCGCGGCCACCGCGCCCACCTCGCGGGCAAACACGGTCTGGTACCGCTCGCGGTCGTCCAGACCGGGCTCGCGCTGGATGTAGGGCGGCAGCGGCAGGCGGCCGGCGTGGAGCAGCCACTGCTCGAGCGCCTCGGGCACGTGGAACTGCAGCACGTAGAACTCGCCGTCGCGCCCCAGCACCTCGGCCTCGCCCCCGGCATCCAGGGCGATCCGGCTGCCGGCCTTGGGCGACTTGCTGGCACCGACCTGCGCGCGGGCCTGCTGGCCGCCCAGCAGACGTTCAATCAGGATCTCCACGCGGCCGCCACTGGCCTTCTGTCCGAACAAGCGCGCCGGAATCACCCGGGTGTCGTTGAACACCAGCAGGTCGCCCGGCTGGAGCAGATCGGGAAGGTCCCGCACCTGGCGGTGGTCGAAGGCGGCCGGTGCCGTCGGGACCACCATCAGCCGGCTGGCCGAACGCTCGGCCAACGGAGCCTGGGCGATCAGTTCAGCAGGCAGGTCGTAATGGAAATCGGACTTCTTCAAGGCGGCGCACACGATCATGTCGACAATGGCGCGCATTGTACGTCTGGCTCCCGGTGACATCGCGCCCTGCCGCCAACGTCGCGCAAAATGCTGCTCTGCAACAGTTTTTTGCGGGGTTATCGCGCGAAAACGCGCGTGCTAGCATCGAAAATTAGTTACAGGAGATCTGCAATGCGCTTCATCGAACGCCTCGCCCCCCTCCGCGCCCAGCCCGGCACCCGACTCACCATCGGCCTGGACGACGCCACGCTCGAACGCCTGGCCAGCGGCCACCCGCAGCTGGCAGCCGCTGTCGAGGCCGCTGCCGCGGAGTTCGAGCGCATTCGCGGCGAGCTCGGCGACCTGCTTGCGCTGGACGAGCGTGCGCAGATCGACGCCCTTCAGGATGGCTTCGTGAACTTCTATGCCGACGACGCCGTCACCCCGTATGTGGCCCTCGCCGCCCGGGGTGCCTGGGTCGTGACCCTCAAGGGCGCTGTGCTGTACGACGCGGGCGGCTACGGCATGCTCGGCTTCGGCCACACGCCGGCCAGCGTGCTCGAGGCCCTGGCCGCGCCGCAGGTCATGGCCAACATCATGACCCCGAACCTGTCCCAGCACCGCTTCGTGCAGGCACTGCGCCGGGAGATCGGCCATACCCGCGGCGGCTGCCCGTTCGCGAAGTTCATGTGCCTGAACTCGGGGTCGGAGGCGGTTGGCCTGGCGGCGCGCATCGCCGACGTCAATGCCAAACTGCAGACCGATCCCGGTGCCCGCCACGCAGGCGCGAAGATCAAGCGTGTGGTGGTCAAGGGCAGCTTCCACGGCCGCACCGACCGTCCCGCGCTGTATTCCGACTCCAGCCGCCGCAGTTACGTGCAGCACCTGGCCAGCTACCGGGGCGAGGACAGCGTGATCACCGTCCCACCCTACGACGAAGCCGCCCTGCGCCAGGTCTTCGCCGAGGCCGATGCCCAGCAGTGGTTCATCGAGGCGGTCTTCCTGGAACCGGTCATGGGTGAAGGCGACCCGGGCCGTTCGGTACCGCCGTCCTTCTACGCCCTGGCGCGCGAATTGACCCGCCAGCATGGCAGCCTGCTGCTGCTGGACTCGATCCAGGCCGGCCTGCGCGCCCACGGCGTGCTCTCGATCGTGGACTACCCCGGCTTCGAAGGGTTGGAAGTGCCGGACATGGAAACCTATTCCAAGGCCCTCAACGCAGCGCAGTTCCCCTTGTCGGTGCTGGCGGTGACCGAGCATGCCGCGCAGCTTTACCGCAAGGGCATCTACGGCAACACCATGACGACCAATCCGCGGGCGCTGGACGTGGCCTGCGCGACCCTGTCCCTGCTGACGCCGCAGGTACGCGCCAACATCCGCGAACGCGGTGCCGAAGCCGTGCGTCGCCTGGAACAGCTGAAAGCTGAACTGGGCGGCCTGATCACCAAGGTACAGGGCACCGGGCTGCTGTTCTCCTGCGAGCTGGCCCCGCAGTTCAAGTGCTACGGCGCTCACTCGACCGAGGAATGGCTGCGCAACCATGGCATCAATGTCATTCACGGCGGCGAGAATTCATTGCGCTTCACCCCGCACTTCGGGATGGACAGCGAAGAACTGGACCTGCTGGTCACCCTGGTTGGCCGCGCCTTGAAGGAAGGCCCCCGCCGCATGCAGCCGCAGGCTGCATAAATGGGTGCGTAGAGCGGGGCTCTGCCCCGCTTTCCATCTTGCCGGCGTGCGATAATGGGTGGTTTCCAGCAGGAAACCTCCCATGAAGTCCATCTGCGTCTACTGCGGCTCCAACGCCGGCAGCAAGCCCATCTATACCGAACGCGCGATCGCCCTGGGCGATCGCATCGCCCGCGACGGCCTGCGCCTGGTTTACGGCGGTGGCAATGTCGGCCTGATGGGCACGGTGGCCAATGCAGTGCTGGAAGGCGGCGGTGAAGTCACGGGTGTGATTCCGCAGCAGCTCGCCGACTGGGAAGTCGCGCATCGGGGCCTGACCGAGCTGGAGATCGTCGGGTCCATGCACGAACGCAAGTCGCGCATGTTCGACCTGTCCGATGCGTTTGTCGCCCTTCCCGGCGGCTTCGGCACCATGGAGGAAATCTTCGAGATGCTCACCTGGCGTCAGCTGGGCATCGGCAACAAGCCGTGCGCGTTCCTCGACGTGGATGGCTTCTATGCGCCGCTGATCGGCATGATCGATCGCATGGTGGAAGAGCGCTTCCTGCACCCGGAACAGCGTGCGGACCTCTGGTACGGCTCTGACATCGACGCGATGCTGGACTGGATGCGCAGCTACCAGCCGGCGCAGGCGTCCAAGTGGATCGACGAGAAGCGCCGCACCGCCCTGCGTTGATTCCGCGCGGGCCGGGCAGAGCCCGGCATCACGCATTCACGGCCATCGGGGCCGGGCGTCCCAGCAGATAGCCCTGCCCGTAATCGCATCCCAGCTGCAGCAGTGTCTGCTGCTGGGCTTCGTTCTCGATGCCCTCGCCCACGGTTTCGATGCCCAGCGTTCGGGCCAGCGACAGCACGCCCTGCACCAGGGCGTAGGTGCTCTGCAGCTCGCGGCCGTGCAGGCCGGCAATGAAGCTCTGGTCGATCTTGAGCGTGGAGATCGGGAAACGGTGCAGGTAGGACAGCGCCGAGAAGCCGGTACCGAAATCGTCCAGCTGCACCAGCACGCCGCGCTCACGCAGGATCTGCAGCACACGCAGGGTGCGGGGGCCGTCGTCGAGCAGCGCAACCTCGGTGATCTCAAGCCGCAGCCGGCGCGGATCGGCCCCGGCAGCGTCGATCAGGCCAAACAGGCGTTGACTGAAATCCGGTGAGCGGAAATGCCGCGGCGAGACGTTGACCGACAGGTAGCCTTCCCCGCCCCGCGCCAGCTGGCCGATGACGTCCTCGTACAACAACCAGTCGACCTGCTCGATCAACCCGCTCTCCTCCCCCAGGTCCAGGAAGGCACTGGGCAGCAGCAGGCCACGCCGCTCGTGCTGCCAGCGCAGCAGCGCTTCGTGCCCCACCACCACGCCGTCGCTGAGGCGCACGATGGGTTGGTAATACGGCACGAAATCGCGGTTGTTGATGGCCCGGCGCAGGTCCGCTTCCAGGTCGAGGCTGCGCAGCGCCTGCTCGCGCATGGCTTCATCGAAGACCGCGAAACGATCCTTGCCCTGCGCCTTGGCCCGGTACATCGCGGCGTCGGCGTCGCGCAGCAGCTCCTCGCCGGTGCGATAGCGCGGCCCCCACAGGGCGATGCCCAGGCTGCCGGACGGGAACAACTCGCGCCCCTGCACCCACATCGATTCCTCCAGCGCACCCAGCATGCGCTGGGAGAACTCGCGTGCCGAGTCGAGTTCGTCCGGGCAATGCAGCAGGATCGCGAACTCATCGCCCCCCAACCGCGCCACGACGTCCTCGGGGCCGATCATGGAGACGATGCGCCGGGCGACCTCGACCAGCATCTGGTCACCTGCGGCGTGCCCGATGCTGTCATTCACCAGTTTGAAGCGATCCAGGTCCAGGAACAGCACGGCGAAGCAAGGGCCTGCAGGCAGGTGTGCACGGTTGATCGCATCTTCCAGCCGGTCCAGCAGGTGCACGCGGTTCGGTAGTCCGGTCAGCGCGTCGTGCAGAGCCTGGTGCGTCAACCGCTGCTCGGCGCGCAACCGCTCTCCGATCTGGCCCAGCAGCTTGTCATTGACCTCGGCCAGCTCCCGGGTACGCTCGTCCACCCGCTTTTCCAGCTCGGCATGGGCGCGGCGCAGTTGTTCCTGGTCGCGCTGACGGGTCAGCCCATTGCCGATGTTCTGTGCGACGAAGGTCAACAGGCGCTGGTCATGTGCGGTGAAGCTGATCTCCGGCGAATAGCTCTGCACCACGATGACGCCGACCACTTCGTCGTCGCTGAGCAGGGGCACGCCGAGCCAGCAGTGCGACCGCGCGCCGAACTCATGCACGCGACCGGACGCGCGAAGCGCGTCGATGTGCGCCCGGGAGGCCAACAGGGGCTGGCGGTTGCGCACGATGTACTCGGTGAGGCCGTGGCTGAAAGGCCTGGACGGTCTTGCGGGATTGTATTCGTCCACCGAATAGACGAAATCCAGGCCGGCGCCCGTTTCGTCCACCAGCGCGATGTAGAAATTACGCGCGTCCAGCAGCGTTCCCACCACACCGTGCACCTGCACATAGTACTGGTGCAGGCTTTCGGCGCTCATCGCCATTTCCGCGATGTTGAACAGCGCCAGCTGCAGCTTTTCAGCGCGACGGCGCTCGATCACTTCGTCCTGCAGGCTGTGGTTGGCGCGCTGCAGTTCCACGGTACGACGCTCGACCTGCCGCTCCAGCTGTACCTGCGCCTGGCGGCGGTCCATCGCGGTGAGGATATGCTGGGCCACATACCCCAGCAGCGTGCGGTCCGCTTCGTTGTAGCGGACGCGCTGCTCGTAGCTCTGCACCACGATCGCGCCGCAGACCCGGCCGTCGCGCAGCATCGGCACGCCGAGCCAATCCAGGCTCTCCGGCCCGCGGCGCGGATCGACCTCGTCGCTGAGTGCGGCCAGCAGTTCATTCGACGGGCCGCTGAGCGGCTGCCCGTGGCGCAGCAGCGCGAAGGTCAGGCTGCGCGGCATCTCGTGTTCTTCGTAGCTCCGGTCCGGATCGGCGACGAAACTGTCGCGCTGGTCGGCGAAGTACAGAAAGCGGATACGCCGGTGAATGTCGTCGTACTCGACGATGTAGCAGTTCTGCGCGTACATCAGACCGTTCAGCACGCGATGGAAGTGCCGCAGCATCTCGGTCATTTCCAGGTCCGCGCCCGCCAGGTCGGCGATCTCGTACAACGCCTGCTGCAGCCGCTTGGAGTTTTCCAGCGACAGGATCTGCTCGCGCTGGCGCGCCATCACCAGGGCGTCCTGCAGGCTGGCGCGGGCCATCGCCCACCAGCACTCGGGCGGGCATTGGCCGTCGCCCAGGCGCGCCTGGATCGCGAATTCACCGCCCTGATGCTGCCATCGGCGCAGCGTGGCATCGACCGGGGGTGCAGCACCGAACAGCCGCTGCAGGACATCGGCGTCGGAGCCGGCATCGTCCGGCTGCAGCAGGCAGCCGTCGCCCAGCCCGCCATCCGTCCAGCCCAGTGCCAGCCAGGCCCCTTCCGGCAGCAGCGCGCACAGCGTACGTGCCAGCGCGGTGGACACCACCGCACCGCGCTCAGGATGCCCCGCGGACGTCACTACCTGGCTGGACAGCATGTTGATCTCTTCTGACACCGGAATCCCGGTGCCTCCCCTGACCGGGGAGCATAACGCGACACCCCGGGGTCAGTGGAAGCCCATCGACCCCATTGCCCGCCTGTGTACGTTGAAGCCTGTGTCCCCGCCGTGATTTCCGCCGCTCCCATGCCCTCTGCCGCCGCCAGGTCCGACTATGCGCGCACGCGTTCAGCGCTTACCCTGTCCGTCGTGGACGCCGCCGCCCTGCCCACCGATGAATCCCTGATGCTGGCCTGGGCCGGAGGCGACGTGCGTGCCTTCGAGGCGCTGTATGCGCGCCACCGCAGCCGGCTGTACAGCTTCCTGCTGCGGCAGCTGCGCGACGCGGCGCTGGCCGACGAGGTGTTCCAGGATGTGTGGCAGCGCGTGATCGCGGCGCGCGCCGGTTGGCAGCCCGAGGCGGCCTTCACCACCTGGCTGTTCCGCATCGCCCATAACCGCCTCAATGACCACTGGCGGGCAGCCCGGTATCGTCCGCCTGCTCCCGGCGACGCCGATGAACGCGTGGCACGCATGAGCGACAGCCACACGCCGGAAACAGAGCTGTCGGACTTCGAACAGCGCCGCCGGCTGCAGCTGGCCATGGAGCAGTTGCCCGACGAACAGCGGACGGTCCTGCAACTTCGCCTGGAACAGGAACTGAGCCTGGAAGAGATCGCGCAGATCACCGGCGTAGGCCGGGAAACCGTCAAATCGCGGCTGCGCTACGCGATGGACAAGCTGCGTGGGGAGCTGACCGCATGAACCGTCCTGATCCCCTGACGCCCGAAGAACGCGCACTGGCCCGCCTGCTGGGTCGGCCCGGCACGTCCGCACCGCCCGCGGCCGTCGACGAAGCCGTGCTCGCCGCCGCCCGCGCCGCCGAAACGCCGGTAGCGCCGGTAGCGCCGAAGGGAACGGCAGGAGCCGTTCCCAACGTCGCGAGCGACGGCCCGCAGGGTGCCCGCCAGGACGGCGGGCATAACGTTGGCCGGCCCACGCACCCGCATGACCGCACGCACCGCCGGCGCTCGCGCGTGCCCACGATTCTCGGCGTGGCCGCTTCCGTAGTATTCGCCGTCGGTATCGCCTGGCAGCTGAAGTTCGACGACCCCGGCACGACACCGCCGCCCGAGGCAGCCCCTGTCGCCTCGAACGCCGCTGCCGACGCTGCAGCGGACCCGTCCTCTCAGAAGCAGGC
>JAEWLO010000341.1 GCA_023457475.1 Pseudomonadota bacterium
TGCATGGGCCGGCCAACGGCCGGCGCTACCGTCATTCTCCCGGCTTGCCTGCTGCGCTGGCTGCCTGCGATGCAGCACGCCGCGCCAACACGGCCTCACGATGCGCGATATACGCATTCGCGGCCAGGATCGTACCCGCCCCGATCACCGTCCACCGGTCCAGCGTTTCCTGGAACAGCAACCAGCCCAGCAGGCTCACCAGCGGCAGCTGCATGAAGCTGATCGGCGTGAGCGCGGAGACCTCGCCCAAGCGCAATGCCCGCGTCCACAGCAGCTGACCGATGGTGCCCAGCACGCCGGTGGCCACCAGCCATGCCCAGCCGATGCCATTCGGCCACACCCAGGTGAACAGTGCCGGCACCAGCGAAAGCGGCACCCAGAACGCATAGGTGTAGAACACCACCGTGTCCGCTCCGTCCACGCGGGTCAGCTGCTTCATCTGGATCGCGACCAGTGAACTCAGCACCGCTGCCAGCACCGCGATCAACATGCCGGGGCTGAAGGATGCGGCACCCGGGCGCACGATGATCAGCACGCCGATGAAGCCACAGACCACGGCGGCCCAGCGGCGCACCCGCACCTTTTCGCCGAGGAACAGCACCGCGGCGATGGTCACGAACAGCGGCGTGGAGTAGGACAGCGAGATCGCCTGCGAGATCGGCAGATGGCCGATTGCCCAGAATGCGCACAGCATCGAGCACAGCCCGATCACGCTGCGCAGCAGGTAGCGCGGCAACTGCTGCGTGTGGAACACCGAACGCCCGGTGCGCAGCAGGAAGGGCAGCAGTGCCACCAGCCCGAACGCATTGCGGAAGAACGCCACTTCCTGCGTCGGCACATGCGCCGACGCAAAGCGGATCGCGATGGCCATCAGGCCGAAGGCCATCGTGCTGCCCAGCATCAGCAGCGCCGCCCGCATCGGTGCGGGGGCAGGCAGCGCCAGCGGCGCGCTCACCACTGTGCGCCGATCAGGCGCGGTTCCGGCTCGATGGGTACACCGAATTTTTCCAGCACGGATGCCGAGATGCGTCGGGCCAGATCCAGCAGCTGCGCGCCGGTGGCGCTGCCATGGTTCACCAGCACCAGCGCATGGCTGGGCGCAACGCCGGCATCCCCGTCGCGGTAGCCCTTCCAGCCGCAGGCCTCGATCAGCCACGCGGCGGAAATCTTGCGCAGGTGGTCTTCGCCCGCAGGGTAGACCGGCAGCTCCGGGTAGGCCTGCAGCAGCACCTCGACCTGTTCCAGCGGCAGAACGGGATTCTTGAAGAAACTTCCCGCATTGCCCAGCACGTCCGGGTCCGGCAGCTTGCGGCGGCGGATGGCGATCACCGCATTGGCCACGTCGGCGGCCACCGGCAGGTCCACGCCCATCGCGAGCATTTCCTCGGTGATGCCCGCATAGCCCACGCGCAGGTCGTGCAGCAGCGGCAGCCGGAACTCCACGGCGGTGATCAGATAACGGTCCGGTTCGTGCTTGAACACGCTGTCCCGGTAGCCGAAGCGGCAGGCCTCGGCATCCATGCGCACCCACTCGCCGGTGGTGCGGTCCCACGCCTCGACGGCATGGATGAACTCGTCCACCTGCACGCCGTACGCGCCGATGTTCTGGATGGGCGCGGCCCCCACGGTGCCCGGAATGAGCGCGAGGTTTTCCAGGCCGGAGAGTCCGTTCTGCAGCGACCACATCACCAGCCCGTGCCAGTTCACCCCGGCACCGGCTCGCACCAGGGTGTGATCGGCACGGTGTTCCAGGGCGGTGATCTCGCGGTTGGCGAACACCAGCACGGTGCCCGGCACGTCGCCGGCGAGCAGCACGTTGCTGCCGCTGCCGAGCACCAGCAGCGGCTTGTCGGCCACCTGCGGCAGGGCCAGCACCTCCGGCAGCAGGCTGGGTTCGTGCAGTTCGAGCAGCTGTTCGGCGTGGGCCTCCACGTGGAAGGTGTTGAGTGCCTTCAGCGAGGCATTGTCGGTCAGCGACCACACAGACATGGCTTCACTCATAGGGGAGCCACCGCGCCGCGGCTCGGGGCTTCGCGGCGGCGACGGATCGCCTCCACGCAGTCGTGGACCAGGCCGGGCCCGCTATAGATCAGGCCGCTGTAGCACTGCACCAGCGCCGCACCGGCGGCCATCTTCGCGACGGCATCGGCCCCGGAAAGAATGCCGCCCACGCCGATCAACGGCACCGACTCGGGCAGGCGTGCGCGCAGGCGGCGCAGCACCAGCGTGGACTGGCTCAACAGCGGTGCGCCGGACAGGCCGCCGGCCTCCGAGGCCAGCGGATCGCCGGCGATGCCGCTGCGATCCACCGTGGTGTTGGTGGCGATCACGCCGTCCACGCTCAATTCGCCCAGTACGCGCGCGGCGGCGTCGATGTCGCGGTCGCTGAGGTCCGGGGCCACCTTCACCAGCATCGGCACGCGGCGGCCGTGCTGGGCGGCCAGCGCTTCCTGGCTGTCGCGCAGCTGGGAGATGAGCTGGCGCAGCGCGGTTTCCTCCTGCAGTTCGCGCAGGCCCGCGGTATTGGGCGAGGAGATGTTGACCGTGATGTAGTCGGCCAGCGGGTACACCTTCTGCAGGCAGTGCTGGTAGTCGTCGAACGCCTGTTCGTTGGGCGTGTCCTTGTTCTTGCCGATGTTGATGCCGAGCAGGCCGCTGCGACGTCGCGAGCGCTCCACGTTTCGAACCAGGGC
>JAEWLO010000342.1 GCA_023457475.1 Pseudomonadota bacterium
CCGCGGGGGGCCCCCCCCCCCCCCCCCCCCCGGGCCCCCCCCCCGGCCGCCGCTACCGGGCTTCGTTCGGTTGGTCGATGGGTCGATTCGTTCGGACGAATGATTGGCGCTTCGTTCGGGAGAATGATTGCCGGTAGCCCCGGCCGTTGGCCGGACCGCGTGGTGCCAAACCCGTTCGGATCAACCGCCCAGCCAGCCCTTCAGGGCACTCCCGACCTGGAACAGGCTGATCCCCAGCACCAGCACGCCCACCGCGATCAGCACCCAGCGCTCCTTGACGCGCTTGACCAGTACCGCAGCCAGCGGTGCGGCCATCATGCCGCCAATCAACAGTCCGGCCACGATGTTCAGGTACTGCAGCCCCATCGACAGCAGGAAGGTGATGGAGACCGCCAGGGTGACCACGAACTCGGCCGCATTGACCGTGCCGATCGTCGTGCGCGCCTCGCCGCCTCGCGCCAGCAGGGTGGACGTGGCCACCGGGCCCCAGCCGCCGCCGCCGCTGGCATCCAGCATGCCGGCCACGAAACCGAGCAGGGGGACGCGTTTGACCTCCTGGCGCGGCATCAGGCGTCCCGCCGCGCGCAGCAGGATGACCACCGCCAGGATCAGCAGATAGGCGTAGATGAAGGGCCGGATGGCATCGCCGGGCAGCTGGGTGAGCACGTACGCTCCCAGCACGCCGCCCACCGCGCCGGGTAGCGCCAGGCGCAGGAACAGTCGCTTGTCGACGTTGCCGGCTACCAGATGCGAGACCCCGGACGCCCCGGTGGTGAACACTTCAGCGGTATGGACGCTGGCGCTGACGGCCGCGGGCGGGATGCCCATGCTGAGCATCACCGATGACGAGACCAGCCCGAACGCCATGCCCAGTGCGCCATCGACGAGCTGCGCGCCGAGGCCGATCAGAATGAACCAATAGAATTCGCTGCCTAGCTCCATGTCCCCAGCCTAGCCGGTGAGGGTGAAGGCAGCGCCACGACCCGCACGGTAGCGCCGGGCTCTGCCCGGCTGTCCCACTCAACGCGTCCCGTACAGCACAACCGTCTTGCCCCGGGCATGCAGCAGGCCATCGCTCTGCAGTTTCTTCAGTACGCGGCCGGCCATCTCGCGGGAGCAGCCGACGAGGCGGGCCAGTTCCTGGCGCGAGACGCGCAGCTGGGTGCCCTGCGGGTGGCTCATGGCCTCCGGCTCGCGGGCGAGGTCATGCAGGGTGCGGACGATGCGATCGGTGACATCGAGGAACGCCAGCCGGCTGGCCTTGCGGCTGGTGTCGAGCAGACGCTTGGAAACCTGCTGGCCCAGCGCATAGAGGAGGCGCGGGGCGTCGGTGGACAGCGGGCCCAGGAACAGCTGGTGCAGGCGCTCATAGCTGATCTCGGCCAGTTCGCAGGGGGTCCGGGTCCGCAGCACTACTTCCCGGCGGTCGGATTCGACGAAGAGGCCCATTTCGCCGACGAACTCGCCCGCACCGAAGTATCCGAGGACAAGTTCACGGTCGTCCTCCTCCTCGGCCATTATCGAGACCGAGCCGCTGATCACGTAGTAGAGGGTGCCGGCGGGGTCCCCGGGCCGGAACACGTCGGTGCGGGCGGGGTAGCGGCGGCGGTGGCTGTGGGCCAGGAACCGGTCAATGGTGGCGATGTCCAGGGCCAATGGACTTGTGGCAAGGCGCACAGTTGACACGGTATGGCGCTCCCTCTGCTCATGAAGAATTCACGGCTATATGCCGCGAGCTTAACGATCAGCATTGTGAAGGGCAAACCGAACCGGTCCGACCCTTTCGCTTGCACGTTTCGCCCCCGGGCACTTTGCCCCATAATTGTTCCTTTCCCACCACTCACAGGATCGACCGCCGTGGTCAAGCCGTTGCCTCGCCTGAGGTTGCAGGGTTTCAACAACCTCACCAAGGCGCTGAGCTTCAACATCTATGACGTGTGTTACGCGCGCACCGAAGAGGAGCGCCAGCGTTACATTGAATACATCGATGAAGAGTACAACGCCGATAGGCTGACTCAGATCTTGACCGATGTCGCTGAGATCATCGGGGCCAACATCCTCAACGTCGCCCGCCAGGATTACGATCCGCAGGGTGCGTCGGTGACCATCCTGATCTCCGAAGAGCCGGTGATCGACAAGAAGCTGGCCGGCAAGGAGCTGATCTCCGACGCCGTGGTGGCGCATATGGACAAGAGCCACATCACCGTCCACACCTACCCGGAGACCCATCCGCAGGAAGGCATCGCGACGTTCCGTGCGGACATCGACGTGGCGACCTGTGGCGTGATCTCCCCGTTGAAGGCACTGAACTACCTGATCGAGAGTCTGGAATCGGACATCGTGATCATGGACTACCGTGTGCGCGGCTTCACCCGTGACGTAAAGGGCAAGAAGCACTTCATCGACCACAAGATCAACTCGATCCAGAACTTCCTGGCCAAGAACATCAAGTCGCGTTACGAGATGTTCGACGTCAATGTCTACCAGGAAAACATCTTCCACACGAAGATGCACCTGAAGGACTTCGACCTGGACCAGTACCTGTTTGAAGAGAAGGCCAAGAACCTGTCCTTCAAGGAGCGCATGAAGATCGAAGCGCTGCTCAAGCGCGAGATCGAAGAGCTGTTCCACGGGCGAAATCTGTCCGAGTGATGGACCGCGTGGAACCCTGTTCTGCGCAAAGGCGGGGTTTCACAGCGTCAAAATGAAGCGGCCCAGCGTGAAGACGCTGGGCCGTTTTGCTTTCCTTCAGGTAGAACCGACCTCGGTCGACTGACGCGCCGCGCGATCACATCCGATACGCCACACCCTTCATCACCTTCGATGCCAGGGCCATCACCGCCGGAATCGGCGGCGGCAGCCGGCGCGCGCCGGCGTGTTCGGCGTGATCGGCATGCCGGGCCTCATCGATCTTCATCACCTTGAGAATCTCCCGGCTACGCAGGTCTGCCGGGGGCAGCGTGTCCAGGTGTTCGTCCAGGTGGGCTTCCACCTGGCGCTCGGTTTCCACGACAAAGCCGAGGTTCCAGCCGTCGCCGCGCAACCCGGCCAGGGTGCCGATGGTGTAGCTGCCCGCATACCAGAGCGGGTTGAACAGGCTCGGGCGGCTGTCCAGCTCCTGCAGCCGCTGCGCGCACCAGGCGAGGTGGTCGGTCTCTTCCTGGGCTGCTTCCAGCAGGTGGGCGCGGGTTTCCGGCTCACGCGCTACTGCGGCCTGTCCGAAGTAGAGGCCCTGGGCGCAGACCTCTCCTACGTGGTTGATCCGCATCAGGCCGGCGGCATGGCGGCGCTCGCGGAGGTCAAGCTCGACATCCGGGGTGTCCGTGGCGGGGTAGGGGCGCTGTGCCGGTGGGTTGCCAAACACAGTATCCAGGGCGCGCTGGGCCTCGGTGAGCAGGTGGTCGAGCGGGGTGATCTGGCGGAGCGAGGTCATGCGCGGGGCTGCGACGGCGGGGAGAACCCTGATTTTCGCCCCCGGCGGCCCGGACTGCCAACCCGATGCGGGCGGGTTGCTTTGGGCGGGGAGGGCCGGTACAATCCCGCCTCTTCACAACGCGTGGCAGAGTTCCGGCCGTTCCTGGCCGCAATGAGCCCGACCTACCTGAGTTCTTTATGAGCACTTTCACTGCAAAGTCCGAGACCGTCCAGCGCGACTGGTATCTCGTCGACGCCTCCTGCAAGACGCTGGGCCGTCTGTCCACCGAGCTGGCCCGCCGTCTGCGCGGCAAGCACAAGCCGGTCTACACCCCCCACGTTGATACCGGCGACTACCTGGTTGTCATCAATGCAGACAAGATTGCCGTCACCGGCAACAAGCTGCAGGACAAGCTGTATCACCGCTTCACCGGCTACATCGGCAACCTGAAGACCGAAACTCTGGCCCAGGCGCTGGAGCGCCACCCGGAGCGCGTCATCGAAATCGCCGTCAAGGGCATGCTGCCGAAGGGCCCGCTGGGCCGCGCCATGTACCGCAAGCTCAAGGTGTACTCGGGTTCCGAGCACCCGCACGCCGCTCAGCAGCCTCAGGTTCTGGATATCTAATCATGGCAACCACTCAAAACTACGGCACCGGCCGCCGCAAGTCCTCCACCGCCCGCGTGTTTCTGCGCAAGGGCGCCGGCAACATCACTGTCAACGGCCGTCCGCTGGACGAGTTCTTTGGTCGTGAAACCGCGCGCATGATCGTGCGCCAGCCGCTGGAGCTGACCAAGAACACTGAAAGCTTCGACATCACCGTGACCGCTGCTGGCGGTGGCACCACCGGTCAGGCCGGTGCGATCCGCCTGGGCATCGCCCGCGCGCTGGTGGAGTACGACGAAACCCTGAAGTCCGAGCTGCGCAAGGCTGGCTTCATGACCCGTGACGCCCGTGAAGTCGAGCGTAAGAAGGTTGGTCTGCACAAGGCCCGCCGCGCCACCCAGTTCTCCAAGCGCTGATCTACCGCGCCTGGTTGGGCTCCTTCGGGAGCCCGCTGGATGGGAAAGCAAAAGCCCGGCTTCGGTCGGGCTTTTGTCGTTCTGGGGCTGTGCATTTCGAGGTTGCCGGCCAGTGGCCGGCGATGGGGTGGGGTCAGAGCCTTTTCCTTTGGAAAAGGATCCGACCCCGGATCCCTCTCTGGAGGAGAGCCCCCTTGATGTTCAAGGGGGCGCGCCGACAGGCGCGGGGATAAGGTGGGGATGCGCGACCAAAACAAAAAAGAAAAAAGCCTGATCTTTCGATCAGGCTTTTTTCTTTTTTGTTTGGCTGCCCCGGATGGATTCGAACCACCGAATGCCTGAGTCAGAGTCAGGTGCCTTACCGCTTGGCGACGGGGCAA
>JAEWLO010000343.1 GCA_023457475.1 Pseudomonadota bacterium
CGTGCGATACCATTGGCGGTCATGGCGACCGCCGATTCCGTATTCATCCTCATGACCACCTGCCCCGACGCGGCCACGGCCGACCGGCTGGCTCGGGCGCTGGTGGACGAACGGCTGGCGGCCTGCGTGACGCGGCTGGACGGGGCGCACTCCACCTACCGCTGGCAGGGTGAAGTCAGCCAGGATGCCGAGATCCAATTGCTGATCAAGACCTGCGGCAGCCGCCTCGACGCCGCCATCGCGCGCGTCTGCGCGCTGCATCCGTATGAACTCCCGGAGTGCATCGCGGTCGAAACCCACGCCGGCCTGCCGGCGTACCTGGACTGGATTCGGGCACAGACCCGAGAGGACACTGATTGATGACGCTGTTGGGTCGTGTTGCCGCGCTGTGTGCGCTTGTCGTGATGTCTCTGCCCGCGTGGGCGGATGTGAACGGAAAGGATCTGCTGCCGGTGGACCAGGCGTTCGCCCTGACCACGCAGGCACGCGACCGCGACCGCATCGAAGTGCGCTTCGATATCGCGCCTGGCTACTACCTGTACCGTCATCGCACCGCGGTAAAGCCCGACGGCACCTTCGCCGCCCAAGCGCTGCAGATGCCCGCCGGCAAGAAGCACCACGACGACTTTTTCGGCGAGGTGGAAACCTACCGCGAACAGCTGATCGCCGTGCTGCCTGGCAAAGCGGCCGAGGGTGCGGACAGTGTCACCCTCGAGGTGCGCTTCCAGGGCTGCGCCGACGCCGGGGTGTGCTATCCGCCGCAGAAGCGCAGCGTGCAGGTGCGCCTGCCTGGTGGAAACGGAGCCGTCGCCGCCAACGCCGACGCGGTGCGCCCGGCCATCGCCAGTGCCACCGGTTCGCCGTTCAATACGCCGCTGTCGGGCAGCGGAGGCGGACTGCGCCTGCCGGGTACCGAAGCCGCCCAGGCGCTGCCGTTGCCGTCCGAGCGCGCCTTCGGCTTCGAGGCCATCGTCGGCGATGCCAACACCCTGCTGCTGCGTTTCAGCCCGGCACCGGGCTACTACCTCTATCGCGACCGCACATCGCTGAAGCTGGAGGGCGCGGCCGGCATCCGCCCCGACAAGCCGCTGTGGCCGGCCGCCAAGTCGCACCGCGACGAACACTTCGGCGACGTCTCGGTGTACTTCGACCCGATCGACGTGAAGCTGCCGCTGCGCCGGAGCCGGACCGACGCCACCCCGGCCACGCTGGTGATCACCTTCCAGGGCTGCCAGACCGACGGCATCTGCTACCCGCCGATGACCCGCCGGGTGAAGCTGGCGCTGCCGGCCGGCAAGGTCAATGCACGCGCCGACGAGGCCACGGCGCGAACCGACGTCATTACGCCGTTGCCGAACCGCGAGCGGCGTGCCACGGAGCGCGAAACCAACGGGATCGCGACCCAGCCGCTGTTGATCCGCCCGAACGAGCCTGCTGAAACCGCACCGGCGCAGGGCACGCCCGATGCAAGCGCCGACAATGCCCAGCGCACCCGTCCGCCGGGTAGCGGCGGCGGCACGCCCGGCACCCTGATCGCGGCGCTGCTGCTGGCGTTGGCGGGGGGCCTGGTGCTGAACCTGATGCCGTGCGTGCTGCCGATCCTCTCGCTCAAGGTGCTGGGCGTGGCGCAGAGTGGCGAAAGCCGCCAGCGCGCGCGCAGCCACGCACTCTGGTACACCGCCGGGGTGCTGGTGGCCTTCACGATCATCGGTGCGCTGGTGCTGGCACTGCGCGCCGCCGGACAGGCAGCCGGCTGGGGTTTCCAGCTGCAGCACCCGTGGTTCATCGCCGCGCTGGTGTACCTCATGTTTGCGGTCGGCCTGAGCCTTTCCGGTGTGTTCACGCTGGGCGGCGGTTTCGGTGGCGTGGGTCAGTCGCTGGCGGCGCGCAGCGGCCCGATGGGCGACTTCTTCACCGGCGTGCTGGCCTGCGTGGTCGCCAGCCCCTGCGTGGCTCCGTTCATGGGCGCACCGCTCGCCTATGCCTTCACCGCGCCGGCGCTGCCGGCCATGCTGGTGTTCGTGGTGCTGGGCCTCGGGCTGGCGCTGCCGTTCCTGCTGATCGGCTTCATTCCGTCGCTGGCCAAACGCCTGCCGCGCCCCGGTGCGTGGATGGAAACGCTCAAGCAGGTGCTCGCCTTCCCGATGTATGGCACCGCGTTGTGGCTGCTATGGGTACTGGGCAAGCAGCGCGGCGTGGACGCCATGGCGCTGGTCCTGGCCGGCCTGGTGGTGACCGGCCTGGCCCTGTGGTGGTTCGAGCGCAGCCGCTGGCGCGGGCAGCGTGTCGGCACGCTGCTGGCCGCCCTGCTGCTGCTGGCTTCGCTTGGGCCGGTGTGGGCGGTGACCCGCATCGAGGCACCGGGCAAGGCCGCCGCGCCCGCCGCCGACAACGTGGTTGCCTACTCGCCGCAGATGCTCGACCGCCTGCGCCAGGACAACCGGGTGGTGTTCGTGAACATGACCGCCGACTGGTGCGTTACCTGCAAGGCCAACGAACGCGCCGTGCTCGGCACGCATGAATTCCAGGACACGCTGCGCCGTACCAACGCGGTGTACATGCGCGGCGACTACACCAACGTGGACGAGGAGATCACCGCGTTCCTGGACGAGCACAAGGCGGTCGGCGTGCCGCTGTACGTCGTGTACGGA
>JAEWLO010000344.1 GCA_023457475.1 Pseudomonadota bacterium
CATGACCGCCGACGAGCTGCGCACGCACCGCCGTGGCAGCGAGCTGCGCAACGGCAACGATGGTGATGACCGCGACATGCGCCAGCTTGCCGCGCACTTGGACATGAAACTGTCCGACGCACTCACCCTTGGCACGCGGCTGTACTACAACCGCTACGAAGACGACCGCCGCGTGACCTTCAGCGACCTGCCCACCGGCAACCTGCCGCGCCAGCGCCGCATCTGGGATGAGAAGCAGGTTGGCATGCTCAGCACCCTGACCTGGCAGGCCGGCGATCAGCTCACCCTGGAAGGCGGCCTCAACTACGAGCACCAGGACAACGGCTACATCCGACAGCGCTTCGACTACAGCATGCCCACCGACTTCAGCGTGCCGCCGGCGCGCGTGCAGAACGACGACCGCCACACCTTCGACAACTGGGGTGCCTACGTGCAGGCCATCTACCAGCCGATCGACGCGCTCAGGATCGTGCCAGCCTATCGCGTGGACCGCTTCGACGGCGACACCCGCCTCCCCGGCGGCATCACCGGGCCGCTGCAGGACGTCGGCACCATCGAGCAGCCCAAGCTGAGCGTGGTGTATTCGCTCACCCCAACCACCAACGTGTACGCCAACTGGGGCCGCACCTTCCAGGTGCTCACCGGCTCCACCGCACCGGCCTACCTCACGCCGGGGCAGGGCGATATCGCGCCCTCCACCAACACCGGCATGGAGCTGGGCCTGAAGTTCAGCCCGTTTGCCGGCAGCCAGGCGCGTCTGGCGGTGTGGCAGCAGGACGCGGAGAACGAAACCTCCAACATGCCGGCCACCGGCACCACGGTGACGCTGGGCAAGACCCGACGTCGTGGCGTCGATGCGCAGCTCAGCGCGCAGCTGGGTGAAAAGTGGACGGCATGGGCTTCGCATGCCTACCAGGAGGCGAAGATTCTGCGCGACGATCGGGCGGCGGGCATCAGCCTTGAAGGGAACGAAGTGGCGGCGGTGCCGCGTCATATCAGCAACATCGGGCTCGACTACCAGGCCACCGAAGCCCTGCAACTCGGCCTGCAGGGCCGCGCGCAGAGCGACTACTATCTGGAAGAGCGCAACGTGGCCGGCAAGTACGGCAGCTTCGCGGTTCTCGACCTGAGCGCGCGCTACCAGCTCAGCCCGCGCTGGAGCGTGGACATGCAGCTGAAGAACGTGACCGGCCGCGAGTACGCCTACGCGTGGTACGACAGCTTCTTCCAGAGCGAAGCACAGCCGATGTTCTCACCGTCCGCCGGGCGTACGGTGTATCTGTCGCTCAACATGAAGCTCTGAACGAACCGCGAATCTGCAACCCAGGCCGCATCACAGACGGGGCGGGCCCCGCCCGTGGATGGAATGCGCTCCACCCACGCGCGCACGGGTCATCCATGCGCGCACGGGGCTGCGGTAGGGTCGGTCGCAAGACGACCGCCGACAGCGCTGATCAATGCGACGAACGCATGACCCCACAGGCATCCGCGAAGGCATCGCGACGAACACCATCCACGCTGACGATCGCATCCAACCGCACCTGGCGGTCATCATCCAGCCGCATCGTCTCCACCCCCGCATGCGCGGTGATGTCGACAATCCGAGCCTGAAGCGTTGAAGCCTCGCCGTGCTCATCCTCGATCACGATGGCCACCACGCGTCGTTGCGTGGCCACCGCTTCAAGCACGTCGTGGAACTCACAGTTGATCGGAACGTAAGGGCGGGACATGACCGGCTCCCCATCAGAAAGAAAAGGCGGGCTGGCCGCATGCAGCAACCAGCCCGGCAGGACATCAACGCAGCTTCACGCCCGGAAAATCGACCGGCACCGCGAACGCCACGTTGACGTAGTTGGTGAACAGGTTCAACGCCACGTGCGCGAGGATCTCGACAATCTCCTCGTCGCTGAAGCCCACGGCGCGCAGCTGCGCCACGTCGGCCTCGGCGATCTGGCCGCGGCCTTCCACCACATGCAGCGCGAAGGTCAGGGCCGCGGCGGTCTTCGGGTCCTCGGACTCGCCGCCCTGGGCGGCGGCCATCTCCTGGCTGCTGGCACCGGCCTTGCGACCCAGTGCGGTATGCGCGGCCAGGCAGTACTCGCAGGCATTGCGGTTGGCGATGGCGACGGCGATCTTCTCACCCAGCGCGGCCGGGATGACGCCGCCGCCGAGGGCACCAAAGGAGCCCCACATGCTCTTCAGCGCGGCCGGCGAGTTGCCCACGGCGCGGAACATGTTCGGGGTGGCCCCGAAGGCCCCGTGGATCTGGGTCAGCAGGGTGTGGGTGTCGCCGCTGGTGTCGGCGGGGGTAACGAGGGGTACACGGGACATGGTCTGGATTCCTTTGAAGGACCGGTCCGAAGTGGCCGGTTGAGAGGCATACTAGGCACCCGGTCAGGACGTTGGGTGTCTATATGTCGCCAGATGATGTCAATTCGTCCAATGGCGTGGCGGTGCCTGCCATCGACCGCCTGACTCCGGTGCTGGAGCGCTTCCGCGTGCGGGCCAGCCTGTTCCATGCCGGACCGTTGTGCGGGCTGAGTACCTTCGACGCGCAGCCTGGCCGCGGCTTCCTGCACGTGCTGCGACGGGGCGAAATGGAGCTGGTGCACCGGCAGGGCGGACACACCGAACGCACGCCGCTGTGCGAACCCACCTTGCTGCTGTTCCCGCGCGCCGTGCACCACGAGTTCGTGAACCCACCGGTGGACGGCTCGGACTTCACCTGCGCCACGCTGGATTTCGATGGCGGCAACCGCAACCCCATCGTGCAGGCATTGCCGGATGCAGTGGTGCTGCCGTTGAAGGACATCGACGGGCTCGGCCCCGCGCTGGACCTGCTGTTCGCCGAAGCCGACGAGGCCCGTTGTGGCTCACGCCTGCTGGCGAACCGCCTGTTCGAGGTGGTGCTGATCCAGGTGCTGCGCTGGATCATCGACCATCCCGAGCGCGCCCAGGTCACGCCCGGCATGATGCGTGGCCTGGCCGACCCGCGCCTGGCCAAGGCACTGATGGCGGTCCACGCCCGCCCGGAAGCGGACTGGACCCTCGAACGCATGGCCGCCCACGCTGGCATGTCCCGCAGCGCCTTCGCCGCCGCCTTCAAGACCGCCACAGACACCACCCCGGCGGCCTATGCGCTGGACTGGAAGCTCAACGTCGCCAGTTCGCTGCTGCGCGCTGGCCGCCCGGTAAAACAGGTCGCGCTTGAGCTCGGCTTCGCCGACACCCCGACCTTCTCGCGCGCCTTCCGCCGCCGCAACGGCACGTCACCGCGCGAGTGGTTGGCACAGGCGCAATTCATCACCTGACACCGGCAAGATCGGCAGGGTCGGTCGCAAGACGACTGCCGATAACAACGATCGGCACGACGGACGCATCAACCCCGACCAACGCCACCTGCCAACCGCGCGCGAATCTTCACCATCGCCTCCGCTGATTTCCGCGCGGAGCGCAGCACCGATTCCATCCCGGGCTTCCATGCCGTCACTTTCCCGGTCTCATGGTGCCAATGCCGTATCACCGGCTCCACCTTCCCCTCCACCACCCGCATCACCAGATGATTCCCGGTACCGTTATCGGCCACGGCCAGCAAGCCCAACGATCGCAGATGCTGCCCCCACGCGCCGCGAAGGCTCTCGTACGCAATGGAACCCGCCGTCTTGCGCGGATTGCCAGGATCAAACACCGGATAGAACCGCCATCCCCCAGCAAGTTCGTTGACGTTGTGGGTGCGCCAGACGTCCTTCAGCGCATCGGGAAACACGAGCTCCAGCTCACGTTCCGCGTTATCAATCAGCTCTTCCATCAGGGAAAACTGCTCCCTTCCCTAAGTCGGGCCGTCTCGCCGTCAAACGTCACCTTCGTGATCGGCAGCGGCGGCGTCTCGATGTCAAAGCGGACGCGGTATTCGCAAATGCACGCAGCGACTTCGCCGTCACTATCGTCCATCGTCCGGTCGTAATCGAGGCGCAACACCTGGCCGTCCAGTTCGGCACTCGGATTCACCGCCAGTTCGTAGCCGCAGCCATGGGGATGCCGCACCAGCAGCTTCGTGGTGTTGCCATCAACACTGCGAAATACCTCCGGGGCGAACGACTCATCGTTCCAGTCGTCACCGCAATCGATGTCCTCGAAGTGCTTCAGCAGCCCGCCTTCAGGCAGCGCGTGCTTCGCACAGGACGCCACACCCAGCGCAATCCCCAATCCAAGCGCACAACGCGTCCAGCTTGAAACCATCGCCGTTCCTTCCTGCCGATCCCTGGGGCCTGCCGCCGATCTTAATGGAACAGCGGGGCAGAGCCCCGCTCTACGGGCCCGGCTTGCATCCTCGAACCTAACACTGTTAGATTCCACCCCTAACACTGTTAGGGTCGTCTTCCCACGTGCGCCAACCCATCGCCCGGGACAACATCGTCGCCGCCGCCTTCACCCTGCTCGACGAGGCCGGCATGGAGGGCGTGACCCTGCGTAAGGTGGCCTGCTCGCTGGGCATCCGCGCGCCTTCGCTCTACTGGCACTTCAAGAGCAAGCAGGCGCTGGTGGATGCCATGGCGGACGCGATGATCGTGGATGTGGCGCGCCATATCCCGGAAGGCCAACCCTGGCGGGAGACCCTGCTGCAGATCGCGCGGGAGTTCCGGGTGGCGTTCAAGGCCCGGCGCGACGGTGCGCGGGTGTACGCCGGCACCTTCCTGGCCACCGAGAACGTACTGCGTGTGGGCGAGACCAGCATCGCCGCACTGGTGAACGCCGGCGCGCCTGCCTGCTTTGCCGCCACCACGGCGATGGACCTGGTGTATTACACGATGGGCTTCGTGATTGAAGAACAGTCGTGGCCGGGCGACGGCAGCATGGAAGCGCTCGGCGAGGCTTTCATGAAACTGGCCGAACAGCGTTTTCCGCATTGCTGGGCCGCGCGCGATGTGTGGAGCGCGGTCGATTTCGATACCCGTTTTGAACAAGGCCTTGGCCTGATGCTGGATGGCATCGCGCTGCGCCTGCCGCCTTAGCGCCGAAGAGAACGGCAGGAGCCGTTCTCAACGGTGCGCAGCACCGGCCCGTAGGGTGCCCGCCAGGACGGCGGGCATAACGTTGGCAGGCCCTCCCGATGCCAGACAC
>JAEWLO010000345.1 GCA_023457475.1 Pseudomonadota bacterium
CCCCCGGGGGCGGTCAGTCGCCGGTCCAGGTGGTCTGGATGAAGTCACGGACGTACCCGTTGGACAACCGCGCGTATACGCCGGGCAGGCCCGGCAGCGCACAGCCTTCACCCCAGCTCACCGTGCCCAGCACGGTCCAGCGGCCCTGCCGCTGCACCATCAGCGGCCCGCCGGAGTCGCCCTGGCAGCTGTCCACGCCTTCCGCGCCGGCGCAGATCGCGGTGCCCGCCTGCAGGTCCGGGTAGGCGGTATTGCACTGCGTGAACGGCACGAACGGCACCTGCACGGTCTGCAGCACCGTGGGCAGGGCGTCCGCGTCCATCTGGGTCACGCCCCAGCCGGTGACGGTGAAAGCCCGCCCCGGGCGGAGGTAGCTGCCGTCGCCCTTGAGCAGTACCGCGGCCGGCTCGACCTTCGAGACCGCGCGCTTGAGCTGGATGAGGGCCACGTCGTTGACCAGGGTGGCGCTGTTGTAGGCCGGGTGGACGTGGATGGCCTTGACGTTGGAGACGCGGCGACGCGGCTTCTCCTCCAGCGTGTGCAGGCCGACCGCCGCGGCGAGATCGGCCGGGCGCAGGTCGTCCACGCAGTGCGCGGCGGTCAGTACCCAGGACGGCGAGATCAGTGTCGCGCCGCAGGTATGGCGCTCATGGTCGGAACCGCCCCGGCCCAGGCGTTGCAGGCTGACCATGAAGGGGTATTGGCCCGGCGCGGCGTCTTCGCCGCCGATGATGCGCGGCACGGCGGCGTCGGCCGCCGGCGTTGCCTGCGCGGCCAGGGGGAACAGGGAAACCAGCAGGGCGGCGACCAGCGCCGGACGAAACGGGATGTGCATTGAAGCCACTCCTTTGCGGAACCCGGGAAGCGATGTCGGGCACGCCGGGTGGGTGCGGACCGGGGACGATTCGACGGCAGCAGAGGGCATCGGAGTGGGCAGCGCGTCGCGGTTTTCGGCGACGAGCGGCGGGACGGCACGGTTCTGGAATGGCCTTCGCATCCAGAACGGCAACTCCATTCCAGATGCGAAGGTGTATCGACCGGGGGTCGATGCCGGACGGATCTGCCCGGTTGGCGCGATCAGCGCAGTGCGCTGCGGATTTCGTCCTGGATCGCCACGGCCGCGGCACGCGGATCGGGGGCCAGCCGGATCGGGCGTCCGACCACGATGGCGTCGGCACCGTCGGCAAAGGCCTGGGCGACGCCCACGGTACGCTTCTGGTCATCGCCGACCGGGCCACCCGGACGGATGCCCGGGCAGACGATGGAGAAGCCGGCCCCGGTGGCGGCGCGGATCGGGGCGGCTTCCTGGCCGGATGCGATGACCCCGTCGATGCCGGCGGCCCGGGCGGCCAGCGCGCGCTCCACCACCACCTGCACCGGTTCGCGGTCGATGCCCATGCCGCGCAGGTCGTCGTGGCCCATCGAGGTCAGCACGGTCACCGCCAGCAGGCGCATGTCGCTGGTGTTGGCAGCCGCGCAGGCCTCCATCATCGCCGGATGCCAGCCGTGGATGGTGGCGTAGCTCACCGGCCACTGCGACAGGCGGCGGATCACCGCGGCGGCGGTGGCCGGAATGTCGAAGAACTTCAGGTCGACGAACACGCGCTTGTCGCGTGCGGCCAGCGCGTCCAGCACCTGGAAGTACTCGCCGGAGGCGAGCAGTTCCATGCCGATCTTGTAGAACGACACCGCGTCGCCGAGGCGGTCGACCCAGGCCAGTGCTTCGTCGCGCCCCGGCACATCGAGCGCGAAGATCAGGCGCTCGTCATCGCGCAGCGGCAGCGGTGCACGGCTCACGGTGCGACGTCCAGGGCGGCGCGCTTGGCGTCGTGGCGGGCCTGCGGCGACTGGCTGTAGTCGTTGTTGAACTGCGCCGGCTCGAAACCGCCGTAGGTCGGGTTGGGCAGCATCCACCAGCGCTCGCCGAACCAGTCGTGGTACTGCTCGAGCAGCGCGTCGCGCGCTTCATTGGTGTTGGCGGTCACTTCCACGAAGTCACCCAGCTGGTCGCCGAACTGCATCAGCACGCGGTACTGCTGCCCGGCCAGACGGCGACGGCAGTTTTTCTCGCTGCCGTTCTGCTCGCAGCCTTCCACTACGGTGCCCAGGCCCAGGAACACGCTGTCATCGGCCACCGGCAGACCTTCGCTGCGCAGGTTGGCCAGGGTGGCCTCCTTCAGGTGCACGGCGCGGTTGGAGATATACAGCAGGGTCACGCCCTTGGCGTTGGCCGCCTTGGCGAAGTCCACCACGCCGGGAATGGCCTTGGCTTTCTTTTCCGCGACCCACTGCGCCCAGGACACTTCGTCGTACTCCTTGCCATCCCGGACCAGGCGCGCCTGGTAGGGCGAGTTGTCCAGCACGGTCTCGTCCACGTCCAGCACCACGGCCGGCTTCAGCCCGGTGGCGGCATTGCCGCGTTCTTCCGGTACCAGCGCGTCCCAGTGGGCTTCCTTCAACGCTTTGTCCAGGTGGTCGGCGGCCGAACGGTAGGTCTGCTCGGTGACCGCGCGGTATTCCTGGGCCCGCTGCATCCACAGCACGGCATTGAGGTTGTCGTTCGCCATCGACGCGGCGGCCGGGGCGCTGGCAGCCGCGGCCGGGGCCGCCGGCGCTGCGTCAGCCGGGGCTTCGGTGCGCTTGCAGGCACTCAGGGCCATCACCGCACAGGCAAGAACGGACAGGGAAACAGCAGTACGACGCATGGGACTCACCGGCAACAGATTCGCGCCAGTTTACCGGCTTGGCCTGCCCGCCGCAGGCCTCGGCTATGCTGCACGCCCCTGGAATCCCCGGAGTGCCTCATGAGTGACGATACCCAGACCCCTGCCCTGCCCGTGCTGAACGCGGCCCAGGCCCGTGCGCTGGGCTGCCTGATCGAGAAGGAGGCCACCACGCCGGACGCCTACCCGCTCACGGTCAATGCCACCCAGGTGGCCGCCAACCAGAAGACCGCCCGCGAGCCGGTGATGCAGCTGTCGGCCGGTGATGTGCAGCATGCGCTGCGCCAGCTGGAAAGCCTGGGCCTGGCCCGCCAGCACTTCTCTTCACGCGCCGAGCGCTATGAGCACCGCGCGGGCAGCGCGCTGGACCTGACCCGCCAGCAGTTGGCCGTTCTGGGCCTGTTGTTGCTGCGCGGCCCGCAGACCATTGGCGAGCTGCTGACCCGCAGCGAGCGCCTGTTCTCGTTCAAGGAGGCCGACGAGCTGCGCCATCACCTGGAACGGATGATCCAGCGCGGGCTGGCGGTGCAGCTGCCGCGCGCCGGTGGGCAGCGCGAGGACCGGTACATGCATCTGCTGGCCGGCCCGGTGGATGTGGAAGCGCTGGCGGAGGCCTACAGGGCCGCGCCGTCTTCGGGCGGGAATGCCGGACTGGAAGCGCGCGTGGCGGAGCTGGAGGCGACCGTGGCCGAGTTGCAGGCGCAGGTGGCGGAGTTGCTGGGGCGTTCCTGACCTTCGTTGGGAGTGCAGCCACGCAAGGCGTGGCTCTACGC